>DAOVWV010000256.1 GCA_030636485.1 Methyloprofundus sp. | reverse complement strand
TTTCAATCTTTGCAATAACAGGTATTTCACTCCCCGCATTATTAATAAATTTCTTTAATATTTTTATGCACTTATCATCTTTTACAAAGCTCAAGGCAAGGAAATCAGCCTCCAGCTCTATAGCCAATAAGGCATCATTTCTATCTTTTGCAGTAAAACTTTTAGTTGATATTTTAGAATCAGGTAGGTTCAAGCCTTTTTTATTTTTAAGTATTCCACCATAGATGACTTCACATATGACTTCTTTATCTTTAATGGATTTAACCTTTAATTCCAGTTTTCCATCATCAAGTAAAATCCTCTCACCTGCCTTTACATCTTTATAGAGTTTTTTATATTGTGAGGGAATTAAACCCTGCCGACCCGTCTGGACTGAACAACTAACAATAACGTCTTCGCCAGCCTTTATGTCAATGCTTTCATTTTCAAATGATCCAACGCGAATTTTAGGGCCACATAAATCCATTAATATAGCAATATGCCTATTTTTACGCTTGGCTACCCTTCTAATTCGCTCTGCCATTAAGCGATGCTCATCATGAGTACCATGAGACATATTCAAACGGAATATATTAGCCCCCTCATCAATAAGCCGTTCAATATTTTTCTTACTATGACTTGCAGGCCCCAGAGTTGCAATAATCTTGGTCCTACGCCAATGAAGCGAGTCATTTCTTGTATATTGATATGCCAACATTTTAGATCTCCTGAATTTAACAGTATGATTACCCGATTATATCAGAACGCCCCCCCCCTTTAGAAGGTAGTCAGTTAATGAACTCCAAAAGTACTGCACCCCGTTATTTTTTTCTGGGAAAATGTTTTATTTTCTCCTTCGATGATTGTTATCTCATTACACTCATGATCATGCCAGGAAAAACCAATATAACTGGAATCAGAAATACGCGAATCATCCCACTGACAGTTAAGTTTTTTACTGACTTCATCTGGATCCATATCGGCAGATATGGCGTTAAAATTATCCATCGTTAAAGTACGACAGATTTCTGAGGGCTCAGCGGGTTTAGAAAGAGAATAATTAACCAGCTCATAATGCTTATCACCATCAAACTTAAGAACCACTTCTGTCGCAAAATTATTCTTGTCTATCAGTACTCTGCTGATTAAAAAAGCCTTACTTTGTAAATCATAAACATTTGTTCGAGCAATGGCACCGTTACAGCCGATTTTACTTTCTTGTAATGAAGCTATTGCATCCAGCTCTTCTATACTTTCATTAAAGCCGATATTAAGTATTGAGCACTCCGAGTCATACCAGGTTGCACTTGTTGAAATAGGGTTCAATTCACTTGCATAATTGACATGGGTTAACTGAAGGCTTGAGTGACAGCCTAATAGTGAGTCGACTTGAGCAATTGTCGTTACTGACTTAACTAATTCAAAAGTCGCTTCGGTAAATTTTCCGGGACAAAGAAAAGGTAAATCAGGCTCGATGCCTCCTTTAATCCGGTATGTACCATCAGGGTTTAATTTTATAATGACATCCGTTAATGTTGTAGAGTCATTGACTAGGGCAGGTAAAAACAACTCTCCCGTTTCAGGGTTATAGCTTGCAGCATAGGCATTAAAAGCCGATAAAAAACAAACCCCAAATATTAATTGAGCGCATAAGCGGGATAAAAATTTACTATATTCAAAATAACACATTGTATACTCCTAAAGTATAAACACGGGTTAAGCTTAATGCGTTGTAAAAGTACCACAGCCACTTGAGCGATGATGGTTAAATGTTTTAGTCTTTGACTGCGAAGTAGAGACGACACTAATTCCATTGCATTCATGATCACTCCATTCATATAAAACAACCGCTCCGGCTGAATTGGAAGAAATTTTTTGATGCCATTGACAGCCCAACTGCTTATTGATTTCTTCTGGCTTCATTGTGGTAGAAATAGCATTAAAGTCAGCTTCTGTCAGAGAGTCACATATTAAAGGAGGAGAATCGAGCGCACTAAGCGCAAAGCTAATAAGTTCATATTTATTATCAGCCTTAAATTTAATAAGTACCTCCGCTGCGGTAACATTATCAGGGTTAACTTTCACTAAGCCGATTAAAAATAACTTACTCTGTAGGTCATAGGGCGCATGAGAGCCAGAAACACGTGTAGTACAGTTTGTACTCCTTTTTTCTATAGATAAACTTAATACCCCCGGTACTACATCACTAAAACCAGCACTTAACTTAATACAATTAGAATCCAGCCAAGTATAGCCCTTGCTACTTGTTTCAGGCACTAATTCACTACCACTATTGGCTGACTGATTTTCTCCAACCCAGCGACAGCCTAATAAAACGTTTATTTCTTCTGCTGTTGATAGGCTCGCCTTAGAATTAATTAAATCAAAAGTTGCCTGAGTAAATACCTTGAGGCAAACAAAGGGCAAGGCAGATTTAGTACCACTTTGCATCTCATAAGTGCCATTGGATTTTAACTTCAGGGTAACGTCCGTCCATGTTTTCGAGCCATTCACTAAACTGGGCAAAAACAATTCACCTGTTTTGGAATTATAGCTGGCAGCCTGTAAGTTAGTTGAGGCGACTATACAAAGCATAAAAATCATCATTGCGCACACTAAGTGCAAAAAAGTCATTCTATATAATATATACTGCATTGCTCACTCCCATTTAGAAAGAAAATTGTAATACAAGAATTTTACTGAACAGCCAGAAAGACTGGTTTACGAGATCACGCCTCGCCTGTGAGGTAAGGCTAAGCTAAACTAAAATTTATACTCTTGTTTTCCTAGCCGGTTTCATTGTACTCTTATCACTTATAAACCAGCAATAGGTCATAAAATGACAACCATCACTCCTCAGCAAAAGTGGCTTATATCCATAGTATTTCTCATCCTATTTATCGCTGTCATTCTTTTCAGCGCTCCCATTCCCCAAGACCCAAACTACCACTTGCTGGTTAATAAACGCTACCTTTTTGGCATTCCTAACTTTGCCGATGTTATCAGCAATTTACCATTTACCATGATCGGTTTGATGGGCTTGTTTCTCTGTTTCAGCAATCAGCAGAAAACCTCGCCATCCTGGCTGACATTTTTTATCGGGCTTATTTTTGTCGCGATGGGTTCTAGCTATTATCACTTAAACCCTAATAATCAAACCTTAGTCTGGGATCGCCTTCCCATGATGATCAGCTTTATGGGCTTATTTGTTGCATTGTTAACCGAGAATATCCCAGGTTTCAATGAAAAACCAGCGCTTCCCATTGCAGTTTTTTTGGGGTTATCCAGTGTTATATATTGGCATTACAGCAATGACTTACGCTTTTATGGTTTTATGCAATTTGCACCATTAGCCGCCATACCGCTTATACTTTATCTATATAAAGGCCAGTATACACACCGCATTTACCTTATGTATGGACTGTTATGCTATATACTCGCCAAGGTTTTTGAAATGGCTGATAAATTAGTCTTTGACCTAACGGGACAACTATTGAGTGGGCATACGATTAAACATCTGTTTGCGGCTGCGGCTACTTATTGTGTTTATCTCATGCTAAAAAAGCGTCACTCTATTCGCTAACAACAAGCGCATCGTTTGTGCTGATGCCTGCTTATCATAAACAGCAAAAAACACCTCTACACTCGGTAAATAATAGCCTTCATCCGGCCATTTATCCCCTATCTCCGGGGGCTTATCAAAACTTTGTGTTTTTAATAAATACCCGGCATACACTTTTTTAAAACTTTCGCGTAACACTGCAAGCGCTTTGGTAATTTCATCAAGTGTCACTGTTTCATCGGGGTATAACCAGGTTGTTGCCCCCATCATATCACCCAATTGCCAATCTGTTTTTGGAGTATCTGGATGTTTGTTATGACAGTCTACACAGGCAGCGGCGATGGCGTAATCAGGAAACATGGCAACCTGTCG
>DAOVWV010000151.1 GCA_030636485.1 Methyloprofundus sp. | reverse complement strand
ATCAATGAAATTCCCTTAAAATTAAAATAACTTATATACTTCGCGTGGTCACGACTGCGGATTTTATAGCGAGTTGTTTTTTTGTCGAGAACAATGCCACCCCGTACTTGATACAGGCGCACTAGAACAAGCATATAGCAAACAGCGTAACTACTTCAGTCACACAGCTATCGACAAAAAAACAGCCGCCAGAAAACTGCAATCGTGGCTGCACACAGCATAGAGACCTAACAAATCTTAACAGAAGAACTACTTTCCAATACCATTATACGGCACACTAACACTCCTATGATGCCATAATAAAATCATAAATACGCACACCTTACAGCCCTACAACTCACTTATAGCTTAATTTAACACATTAAAAACATCACAGATACTTTATTACATTTGGCTAAAGCACTAAAGTTCCTTAGAATAGACGATTGACTTATGATTTCAAGCCTCCCGCTAACATTAGAATTTAACCGGCACTCAATGACACTTCTTGCTCTAGGTATTAATTATACAACAGCGCCCGTTGCAATCCGAGAGCGCCTTGCATTTCCCACGGAAATACTCAATGACGCCGTCAAGGATCTTTGGCAACAACACGCTATAACCGAAGCCGCCATCCTATCAACCTGCAATCGCACTGAAATATACTGCAAAACGCAAAGTAGCGATATAGCGCCTGTCATCGACTGGATTTCCCGCCACAGACAACTAAAACACAACGAATTTCAGCCCTATCTGTATGCACATACAGACAACGCATTGATTCGGCATATTTTTCGCGTCGCCAGCGGCCTGGAGTCCATGGTACTCGGTGAGCCACAAATTTTAGGCCAGATGAAAACCGCCTATCAGACAGCGAACCAAGCGGGCACACTAGGCAAAGAGCTAGGAAAGCTCTTTCAACATACCTTTTCCACTGCAAAAAAAGTCCGCACCGACACCGCCATAGGTTCTAGCTCAGTCTCTGTCGCCTTCGCCGCCGTGCAACTTAGCAAGCAAATCTTTGACAAGCTAAGCGAACAAACCGCAATTCTGATAGGTGCAGGCGAAACAATCGAACTCACTGCGCGTCACCTACATCAAAATGGCATAGGCCGCATTATCATTGCCAACCGCACCTACGACAAAGCCCATAGCCTTGCCAGTCAATTTAACGGCTATGCCATCGCCCTCTCTGAATTACCGCGACACATTGCCGAAGCGGATATTATTGTTTCATCCACCGCAAGTCAATTGCCTATTTTAGGCAAAGGTCTGGTTGAAAGCGCGATAAAAAAACGCAAACACAAGCCTATTTTCATGGTTGATCTCGCCGTACCCCGCGATATAGAGCCAGAAGTCGCAACACTCAATGATGTCTATCTGTATACCGTTGATGATTTACAAAATATTATTCAGGACAACCTAAAATCCCGCCGCCAGGCAGCAGAACAGGCTGAAGAAATCATCGACACCAATGTCGAACATTTTTTATCATGGATGAAAGCACAGACGGTACAATCCACTATTGTTGACTACCGCCAGCAAGCTACCCAGCTACAGCAAGAGAGCCTAAACAAGGCACTCTCTGCCCTAAAAAATGGTACGGCAGCTGAAGAAGTCATACAGCAACTTGCCCATACATTGACCAATAAATTAATTCACACCCCCTGCATCCAACTGAGAAAAGCAAGCGAAAATGAACGTCATGATCTCATTGCAGCCGCACGTGAAATTTTCAAACTACAAGATACACAATGAAAGCCTCAATAAAAACAAAATTAGAAAACCTAAGCGAACGTTTTGATGAAATTGCCGCCCTGCTCTCGCAACCCGAAGTACAAAGCGATCAGAATAAATTTCGCTCTTTGAGTCAGGAATATGCACAAATCAACCCGTTGGTGGACTGCTACAACAACTTCCTGGACAACGAAGAAACCATTAGTGCCGCTCAGGAAATGCTTGCCGAGGATGATGCTGAAATCCGTGAAATGGCAAAAGAGGAAATTGCCGAAGCAGAACAACAACAGCAACAAATTGAGCACGACCTACAAATATTATTATTGCCTCAGGATCCTAATGATAATCGCAATATCTATATGGAAATTCGCGCAGGCACTGGCGGCGATGAAGCCGCTATATTCTCAGGTGATTTAGCGCGTATGTATATGCGTTACGCGGAAAACAAAGGCTGGAGCATAGAAACAACCAGTGAAAACCGGGGCGAACACGGCGGCTATAGAGAAATCATTCTGCGTATCGCCGGGCAAGACGTGTATTCACAGCTTAAATTTGAAGCGGGCGCACACCGTGTACAGCGTGTTCCTGAAACCGAATCACAAGGCCGCGTCCACACCTCCGCCTGCACTGTCGCCATTATGCCGGAAGCCGAAGAAATTGATAATATAGACATTAACCCCAGCGACTTACGGGTTGACACCTTCCGCGCATCAGGCTCAGGCGGGCAGCATGTCAATAAAACCGACTCAGCCATTCGACTGACTCATTTACCGACAGGCACAGTCGTTGAATGCCAGGATCAACGCTCACAACACAAAAACAAAGCGCGCGCCATGGCCGTCTTGCAGTCTCGTCTGTTATCCGCCGAACAGGACAAACAGCACGCAGAAAACTCAGAAAACAGAAAACTACAAGTCGGTAGCGGCGACCGCTCAGAGCGCATCCGTACCTACAACTACCCCCAGGGACGCATAACAGACCACCGCATCAACCTGACTTTATATAAACTGGATGAAATCATGCAGGGCAGACTAGACCACGTCATCAATCCCTTAATAAATGAACACCAGGCCGAGCTGCTGACCCAATTGGGAGACGAAGACTAAGCTATAGCGTATAAATGCAGGATGGATAAGCAATAGCTAAAGAGACTGTAAAAGCATTGATAATCTGGAGTACAAAAACATATTTTTGCACTCCTAACTGCAATCAATACAATAATTTAAAAAATAGCTCAAGATGCCCACCACCATTCAATCAGTACTCACACACTCAGCCAGCACCCTACAAAATACCTCAGACTCCGCAGAGCTGGACGTAGAAGTACTGCTGTGTCACGTTCTGGAAAAAAACCGTAGCTATCTACGCACCTGGCCCGAGAGAGAACTTGAACAAGCCCAACTAGAGCAGTTTAATCAACTCCTGAAACAACGCCAGCAAGGCCAGCCTATCGCCTATATCGTCGGCATCCGCGAATTCTGGTCACGTGATTTCCATGTCAACGCGAATGTACTCATCCCCCGACCGGATACCGAAACCCTGATCGAACTTTGCCTGCAACTTATCCAGCACAAACCTGATGCAAAGCTCATTGATTTAGGCACTGGCTCCGGCATTATCGCCATCACCCTGGCCGCCGAATACCCACAATTACAGGTAACGGCAATTGATAGCAGCATGGAAGCACTGCATGTCGCCCAAAAAAATGCCCAGCTAAACCAGACACCGGACATTCGCTTTATACATAGCCACTGGCTAGACCAGGTTACCAACGAATCATTTGACTTTATCGTCAGCAACCCGCCATACATAGCACCCGATGACCCTCACCTAAGCCAGGGAGATGTCTGCTTTGAACCTAATAGTGCATTAATTGCACAACAGCAAGGCCTGCAAGATATCATTCACATCTGTCAGCAAAGTCAGCAACACCTCAACAATGGCGGCTACCTGATATTTGAACATGGCTATAATCAAAAGCAGAGCGTACACGATATACTGCAGCAACATCATTATCAGAATATTCATTGCCTGCATGACTTATCAAAGCAACCCCGTGTAAGCTATGCACAATGGTTTTCACCCAAATAATCCACGACTACCCTCATGCCAGATAAAATCAAAGAAATCTCAATTCCAAAGAAAATCATCCAGAATCTGCTACATCATGCCCAACAAACCCCAGAACAGGAGGTCTGCGGTTTAATTAGCAGTAAAAATGAAATTCCAGTACGCAGTTACCCGATAAAAAATACAGCCGATAAACCGGAGAGTTTTTTCAACCTGGATGCCCAGCAACAGATTCAGGCAATGGCACATATGCGTGATAATAACGAGCAACTTTTTGCCATCTATCACTCCCACCCCACAGCCCCTGCCATACCCTCCACGACCGATATAGAACAGGCCAATTACCCAGAAGCACTGTATATCATCATCTCCCTAAATACCAAAGGTGTACTGGAGTTACGCGGCTACCAAATAGATAATGCCCGGTTTGTTGAGGTACCGTTGTGTTTGTCGCATTAGATGCCTGATTGTTTGGTGGGTAGTGTAGAGTATTAGGGTAGTTGTGTTTGTTAATAAGAATGTTAGGTTTAAAATATAGGTCAATATGACAAAATTAAGTGGAAAACAATTAATTGATCTATCCCCCAGCTTAATGGTTGAAGTCAGGAGGGGAGATGAGAATATTGATATTGAATACTCTATTAATGAATACTTAATTAAAATATCTTTTGAAATTAACCCTAATTTAGGAGTAAATATTAATGCTGATAGCACCCTTGGAACTTATCATGTTGATAGACTTTCAATTGTTGCATCAAAAGAAGTTGAAAGTACTCCAAAAATACCAGCCCCACAAAATGGAAGTAGAGATTTTACTTCATTACACTCTTATTTTAATGAGCATCGAACAGAGTATTCTCAAATAATCAAAGAGGCATTTAGAAGGGTTATAATATTTTTTAAATATACTCTTAAGCAACCATTCTTGGATGAAGTATCCTTGAAAAACAATAAATTCAATGATATTCAGTGGTTTGATGATGAAGGTCATGAGTATGGACCTTTAATTGTGTCATTTACTCTGAGCGTTCCAACTGTCCATTCATCATTTGGTGTGTTGACATTTAAAAAAGAAGAAAATTTAAATAGTTTATTATCTTCTCTTTTGCATAATAATGTTGAGGTAGACTTACAACAGCAAATATTATCTGATTCACAAACTGCTTTAATCGGAGGTAATTTGAGAAGAGGCGTTTTTGAGATGGCAGTAACCTGTGAACTATCAGTTAAACGCACATTTTTTTCACAACATAGTCGCGCTGGTGATGCTTTTGAGTACTTGGAAGATAAAGGCAAAGTAAAGGTAAGTGTCCTTGAGTTTATTAGTAAAGTCGCAAAGGATGTATTCGGTGAGTCTTTCAAGGATAACCACCCTGATGATTATAAATGTATAGATTATTT
>DAOVWV010000082.1 GCA_030636485.1 Methyloprofundus sp. | reverse complement strand
TACGGCGGAATTCTGTATAAAAATTTATGTTAACGTTTACTTTTTGCAAATAGACGACCTCTGGGATGGGGGAGGGGTTAATCAAAATGCCACATTGACTGTTTTTAGGCATTTTGACAGTGCCACTGTGGTTAAAGGCCTGATTGGAGATACCCCGCTAACAGGGTGGATTGTTGATTATCCGCTGCTTGAAAGAATTCATTATTTATTGGTTGCCGGCTTTGATATTTATAGCTCGGTTAACCATCAGTTGGCATCACGGCAATATATGGATTTTTTACGTATGGACGGGGAAAACAACTTCCTCAGGCTGATGCCTGTAGAGCAGCGTCAAGAAATGCATAAAAGCTGGTATAAAGGCCTGAGTGGCAAGCTGGCTAATTACTTTGATACACCGTACTACAGCGCTGGTTACGCAACGGGCGTAGAGTATCAAACAACAGAGTATAAAAAGGAATTTTTTAATCAACTGCGGAAAAAACTAGGCAAAGCGGCAGGTGATAAAGACACTATCAACCAGTGTGAACAGGAGGCCTGTATCAGAAAAGGGGCTTCTATCGTGCAGCAGGAGGTTGATGCCATGATGCGCAAGCTAGCGCAACTCAAAGGGCATGAGCTGGCTCTATTGCCAGAAATGGCCTTAGTCAGAGTAAAAACTGAACAGGGACAGACTGATCTGGTTTATACCTTGTTATTGAATAAGTCACTTAAAAATGTCGCCTTTATGGTGGGTGAAGATTTTATCAGAGAAAAGGAACTGGATACGCTCACCGTTATTCCAGGGTTTTTGGGCAGCTATCCGAATTTTTTCTTTGCTGTACAACAGACCGAGTTGCCTGAGTTTATCGCCGCCCTTAAAGAGGCCAAAAGCAATGAAGATAAAGACGCATTTTACAAAAAGTTTGGCATACGCCGTACTAACCCAGAAATATGGCAGCATGTAGACTGGTTTAATGCGCAACATAAAGAATACCAAGGGATACAGGCGGGCTTATTCGATCTGAACCGCTACCTTAATCTTTGATGCGGGTATTATGGGTGAAATAAGCCACTATTAAATGTTAAATGCCTGAAATATTTATGCGCCAGACTGTCCCTATTATTAGCTGCCATGATTGCGGCTTACTGCAACAGATAAGTCATATGCCTGAAGAGGGTACGGTGAAATGTTGCCGTTGCAATGCAACTTTGCGCAAGCGTCAGCGTATTAAACCGGCCAAGAGTATTGAACATACATTGGCATTGGTGATGACGGCCAGCGTTTTATTTGTTATCGCGAATATCTATCCGATTGTGCAACTGCGAGCTGAAGGGCATGAAATGGCAACCACTTTATTTGCCTGTGTGACTTATTTGTTAAGCCATGATATGCAGATTTTGAGTGTACTGGTTTTTATCACCAGTATCGGCGGGCCGCTGATACAGTTGTCGGGGTTGCTTTATATTCTGCTGCCGGTTAATTTTAACCGGATTCCTCCCTATGCGCCGCAAGTCTACCGTAGCGTAAGAGTCATGACCTCATGGAGCATGTTAGAAGTGCTGATGCTGGGCATTCTGGTGTCTATCGTTAAGCTATCCGCTTTGGCGACGGTTATTCCCGGTATTGCTTTATGGACTTTTGGTTTATTGATCTTTTTTATTGCGGCGATTTTAAATGATCTGGATACGGAAATGCTCTGGGAGCAGATTAGCCCTAAAACCGGGGCAATAGACAGGCAACAGCTTAAGCCGGAAACGCATTTAATCAATTGTCACAACTGCCATTTACTCTGTACGATAACACCAGATCATTCACACAACGAGTCCTTATGTCCGCGTTGCAGTAGCGTTTTGCATATTAGAAAACCCAACAGTCTAACGCGCTGTACTGCACTATTGATTGCGGCAATGGTGATGTATATTCCGGCTAATGTATTGCCGGTTATGGTGATCACCAGCATGGGTGAAACAGAAGGGGATACCATTATGAGTGGGGTTATTTATCTGGCAACGTCTGGGGATTGGCCTTTGGCGATCATTCTTTTTATCGCGAGTATATTCGTCCCCAGTCTCAAGTTAATCATCCTGTCATTGCTTTTATTGACAGTACATTTTAAGTCACAGTGGCGGCCTAAGGAGAGAACCCGCTTATATCGTCTGACCGAGCTTATAGGGCGCTGGTCTATGGTGGATATTTTTGTCGCGACATTAATGGCGGCGCTTATCCAGATTCAGGGATTGATGGTGATCGATGTCGGTTTTGGTGCGCTTGCATTTGGCTCGGTCGTGGTATTGACGATGTTAGCCGCAATGGCTTTTGACCCCCGGTTAATTTGGGATAGTATGGAGAAAGTAAATGAGTGAGCCAACACACGCTGAGATGATGAATAATTTGCCCGAGAGCAATATTCAACCCCAGTCAAAAATTTCCATTATCTGGCTGGTTCCCATAGTGGCTATTTTGATTGGCGTATGGATAGGCTATAGAGCCTGGTCTGAAATAGGCCCCACGATTACAATTACCTTTGATACGGCTGATGGCCTGGAGGCCGGTAAGACTAAAGTTAAATATAAAAATGTTGAAATTGGCGAGGTCACAGCCATTCATTTGAACCATGAGTCGATGAATGTCGAAGTGATTGCCGAAATGAAAAAGGATATTAAACCGTTTCTGACTGATAAGAGCCGTTTCTGGGTAGTGAGAGCGCGTATCAATGCGAGTGGTGCTTCAGGACTGGATACCTTGTTGTCGGGGGCTTATATCGGCGTTGATCCAAGTTCGGAAGGCCATAAAATACGTAAATTTAAAGGTCTGGAAATACCACCGGTGATTACCGGGAAAAGGCCGGGTAAGCATTTTGTGTTACATACGGATAATCTGGGGTCGATAGAAAGGGATACGCCGGTTTATTATCGAAAATTTAATGTGGGGCGGGTTGAAGATGTTAAGCTCAATTCAGAGGGTGAATCAGTCACGGTCAAGGTCTTTGTTAATGAGCCTTATGATCAGTGGGTTCATGCTGGTACTAAGTTTTGGAATGCCAGTGGGGTTGAGGTTTCGATGAATGCGAATGGCATTAATGTGGATACCGAGTCTTTGGTGTCGTTATTAATTGGTGGGATTGCCTTTGAATCGGGTGATCTGAGTGCCGGTACTGAGCCAGTAGAGAATAATGCTGAGTTTGAATTGTATGCAAACCGGATGGATTCATTAAAAATAGATTACAAGCAAGGGATTGAATATGTGGTCAATTTTTCTGAATCCGTGCGTGGGTTGAAAGTGGGGGCACCTGTTGAATTCAGGGGGATACAATTAGGTGAAGTGACCGCTATTCGCTTATCGTTTGATGATGTGAAGAATGAAATTAGTGTGCTGGTCACAATGACCATTAATTATGAAAGGTTCGTGCTTAAGGGAGTTGCTGAAATAAGCGCCGAACTCAGTGCTGGGCGTAGGGAGAGAACTGATTATTTGATTAAGAAAGGCGTACGTGCACAACTTGACACGGGCAACCTTCTTACCGGTCAATTGTATATTTCGCTTGATTTTTTCCCGGATGCTACGCCTTTTGTGATGGACTGGACAGCCGATATTCCTGAATTTCCATCAGCGCCGGGTACAATGGGGGTGCTTAAGGTGCATTTAGGCAGTATCCTGAAAAAAGTGGATACCATGATGACTCAGGTTGAAGAGCTAAGTTATAAATTAAATCATAATTTAGAGCCTGAACTGTCTGTTGTTTTAAAACAGGCTAAAAATACATTGGTGACGATTCAGGGAACTTTGCATAAAGCGGATGGCACATTGCTGACGGCGCAGGATACCTTGAAAAATGATTCACCTTTACAGCAGGATTTACAGGGGGCATTACGTGAATTTAGCAAAGCCGCACGCTCTATCAAAATTCTGGCTGATTACCTGGAAAGACACCCAGAGTCATTAATTCAAGGAAAAACAGGAGATTAACATGCATTACCCAAGAGTTTTATCTTTATCGCTGATTTCATTGAGCCTGTTATTGGCCGGTTGCGGAAGCTCTCCTATGGCCAAGATTTATATTTTAAATGCAATGGAGAGGGAGACTTCTGTCGAGGCTTTGACAGTAGACGGGCATCATATCGCTGTTAAGGTCGGCCCCATTTCTATTCCTGATACACTGGATCAGCCAAATATTGTGACGCGTACGGGGGCGAATAGTCTGCTAGCGGATGAGTTTAATCGCTGGAGCGGTGATTTTCAAAGTGATATACAGGGGATTATCGGAGAGAATATCTCAATATTGTTACCCACCAATCAGGTTATATTAAGCCAGGAAATAAGCCTATTGCCCATTGATTTTCAAGTGATGGTCAATATACGCAGGTTTGATGGTGAATTAGGCGGTATTGTCACCTTGAATGCTGACTGGACAGTGGCGCGCAAGGGTAAAGACAAGTCGGTCATGGCGAATAAATCCGTGTTGCAGGAAATGACAGGCGGCGCTGATTATCAGGCATATGTTGCGGCACAAAGCCGGTTGCTGGAAAAGCTGAGCCAGGAAATTGCGGATGAAATTAAGCGGCAATTGAATCATTAACGACTTATGTTGTTAATTGAGGGTGAAACATAGGGGGTGTTTCCATATCTTAAGCTATCACTGTAAGATGGGGCCGTGTAGGTTTTAGTTCCCACGCTCTGAGGCTCACTGCCATTAAGTTAAGGCAACAGATCTATGTTAATTCTCTTAACTTAATGGCAGTGCCTCTCTGCGTGGGAACGAGAACCTGTAGGGTATTCCACCTTAAATCGGTAGCCGAATTATCATAAGACAGAATAAATGAAATTATTACTGAAAATTTTTATTGCCGTATTATTCGTTGTATCAGCGGCCATTTTGTATGCCGAGACCTTATTGGACTTTTGGTGGTTTCGCTCGCTCAATCTGGAGACATTTTTTGTACTACGGGAAGGCTATGCCTTTTCGGTACGCATGACCACAACCGTGGTACTCACCCTTACCGTATTTTTAAATTTCTTTTTTATTCCACGTCTCCTGGCACAACATTCCGGTGATGAAAATAAAGGTGTATTAGGCTTAGTGCACAATCACACAAAATTGCTTGGGTTATTTTCATTATTCATTGCTGTGCTGGTGCTTAGTCCTGTATATGCGCATTGGGAACGTTTTTTATTATATTTCTATGCCACAGCGTCTGAATTAACAGACCCTGTCTATGGTAAAAACATCAGTTTCTATTTATTTTCTTACCCTGTCTTTGAGATCATTCAACAGGATTTACTGGGGCTTTTTGCTTTATTGTTAAGCTTAAGTGGTTTTCTCTATTTTTTATATTATAAAAAGCAGAAAAACCTGCCTGTTGCAGCGAAGTTACATATTGCCATTTTAGTGGCTATTCTGGTGATGCTTCAGGCTTGGTCCATTGCTTTGGAGCGGATTGAGATGCTCTACGAAGACCGGCACTTACCGGTTTTTTATGGGCCGGGCTTTGTGGAAATGAACTATTATTTACCACTGATCTGGTTAAGCTTTCTGTTATTTCTGGCGCTGGCGATTGCGACGATTTACAGCCTGTATACCGGTAAAAAGTTTAAGCTTGCAGCCGGTTTCGGTATTGCTTATCTCATGGTTCTGGGCATTAAACAGATTGATGCCATCCCGAGTATGATTGATGAGTATTATGTTAAACCCAACCCTGTAAAGGCGGAGGGTGAATATATTCAACGGCATATTAAAGCGACCTCGGATGCCTTTAATTTTGCTGATGTCACTGAGATTGACTATACATTGGAATCCTCATTAACACCTCTGAGTCATCGTGAAATCAAAAAGGAATTACATAATATTCCATTATGGGATGATAATTTAATATTGCCTGTGTTTGAGCAGTTACAAAGTATTCGACCTTATTTTAGTTTTTACCAGGTCGCTGTTGATCGTTATGAGTTAAACGGTGAAAATCATCAGGTCAATCTTGCTGCCAGAGAGCTTGATTATCAGAGTATTGCGGACGCTGCAAAAAACTGGCGTAACCGTCATCTGATTTATACACATGGCTATGGCATGGTGATGTCGCCTTCCAGTCAGCTGGCTAATCAGCCTATGCAATGGTTAATGCAGAATTTTGATCAGGTGACTGAGTTTGACAAATTAAAAGTTGAGCGGCCTGAAATCTATTATGGTTTGGCACAATACCCTTATGCGATTGTTCCCAATACTGAATCACTCAAGCTTGAAGGTAAAACAGCCGGTGATATGAGTACCGATTATCAGGGCAAGGGTGGATTGCCTATTTTCTCACTCTTTGCCAAGGCAGTGGTCGCTACGTTTTTAAAGGATGAGCGTATCTTTTTTTCGGCGGGGATTAATAAGCAAAGCCGTATTCTGGTGCGGCGCAATATTTTCCAGCGCATCAAGACCATTGCTCCTTTTTTAAAATTGGATGACGAGCCTTACCCGGTTTTGGTCAATCATAAGATTTACTGGATAGTGGATGCTTATACGTTTTCTGATCGTTATCCTCTGGTAGAGCCTCAGGTTTTGACAAAAACGGCTAAGCAAGGGGGCACTTTTAATTATGCGAGAAATTCAGTCAAAATTATTGTCGATGCCTACGATGGTTCTGTCGATTTTTATATTGTGGATGAAAAAGACCCGTTGATTAAGACTTATCAGCAACTCTATCCGAGTCTATTAAAAGATTTAGCCGATGTTCCTAGACCTTTTATCAAACATTTTAGTTATCCAAAAGCCTGGTTTACATTGCAAATGCAAATGTATGCACGCTATCATCAAACTGATCCGACAATATTTTACCAACAGAGTGAGGCGCTGGAGTTGGCGAATATGGATGATGAGCCAGTAGAGCCTTATTACTTGACGATTGACCTGGATGAAGATGCCAATGTACCACCGGAAGATCGGCAAAAATTTGTTTTAGTCAGTCCTCTATCGCCTTTAGGCAGAGATAATCTGGACTCGGTAGCGGTTGCTGGCTGTTTAACGGCGCTACATTGTAAGGAGCATTATCAGGATGATATTTATATTTATAAGTTTTCCAAGCAGGTACAGGTAGAAGGGCCTGCACAAATCAGTGCCTTATTAAATCAAAACCCGGATATATC
>DAOVWV010000388.1 GCA_030636485.1 Methyloprofundus sp. | reverse complement strand
CGTCGAGTGTCATATATTTGCTTTGAGTATTATTTTTCTATTTATGAATATAGCACTATTATATTATCTACTCAACTGCACCCTAAACATCTCAGAGAGGAAAATACCATACCCTCTGGCTTTAACTTTTCTGGGGGGGCTTTACTGACAGTCTACATAGCTTTCATCTCACTAACTATAAATAAAATTTATACTATACATTATATAAATTAATTATCATTAATATCTGTTTTCGCATACCATGCCTTTAAGAAAAAATACGGCGATTAACTTAACTCGGCAGGTATAGAATATACTGAGGCACAAAACGCATCTTTCAATAATTGATGCGCTCCCTATGCCCATGACACATTTATACCCTGTTAAGCGTATAGCCCAAATGACTAAGGAAGAAAGTATGTTAACTAAAATACTAATAGCCAATCGTGGCGAAATTGCAGTACGGATTATTAGAGCCTGTCGAGAACTCGGTATCCGCTCAGTAGCGGCCTACTCTGAGGCAGACCGTTATGCCCTGCATGTCAAAAAAGCGGATGAAGCGTATTGCATCGGCTCCGATCCACTTGCGGGTTATCTCAACCCACAGCAACTGGTGAATCTTGCCAAGTCAGTCGGCTGTGACGGATTGCACCCCGGTTACGGTTTTCTCTCGGAAAATCCATTACTCGCAGATATTTGCGCTCAGCAAGGTATTACCTTTGTTGGCCCTGATGCCAGCGTGATTCGTAAAATGGGGGATAAAACAGCCGCTAGAAAGAGCATGATCGAAGCGAATGTCCCTATTACTCCTGGGAGTGATGGCAACTTGTCAGGGCTGGATGATGCCATCAATAAAGCCAGTGAGGTGGGTTATCCAGTCATGCTGAAAGCCACATCAGGCGGTGGTGGGCGTGGTATTCGACGTTGTGATAATGAACAGGAATTGCGCCAGAATTATGACCGGGTTATTTCCGAAGCGACTAAAGCCTTTGGCAGCGCGGATGTATTTATGGAAAAGTGCATTGTTAACCCAAGACATATAGAAGTGCAGATATTGGGCGATAGTTTAGGCAATGTGGTTCATCTTTATGAAGGTGATTGCTCTATCCAACGACGTAATCAAAAGTTGATAGAAATAGCCCCCTCACCTCAGCTCTCACAGGAACAGCGTGAAATGATAGGTGAACTGGCTGTTAAAGCGGCTAAAGCGGTGAATTACCAGAATGCAGGAACGGTTGAGTTTCTGTTAGACAGTGATGATAGCTTTTATTTCATGGAAATGAATACCCGGATTCAGGTGGAACATACCATTACTGAAGAAATTACCGGTATTGATATCGTGCAGGAACAATTGCGCATTGCCTCCGGTTTACCCTTAAGCGTTAAACAGGAAGAAATCCATATCAAAGGGTTTGCTTTGCAATTCCGTATTAATGCGGAAGACCCGCAGAATAATTTTCTGCCCAGCTTTGGCCGTATCAGTCGTTATTATGCGCCTGGTGGGCCTGGCGTGCGCACCGACACCTCAATTTACACCGGCTACCAGTTACCGCCTTATTACGATTCGCTGTGCGCCAAGCTAGTGGTTTGGGCGCAGGACTGGCCACGGGCTATCGCGCGTGGACAAAGAGCATTGGATGACATGCGCCTGTTCGGTATCAAAACCACGATTCCTTACTATCAGGAAATTTTAAATTCGGAAGATTTTAAAGGGGCTGACTTTGATACCTCTTTTGTTGACACGCACCCCGAACTGACCCAGTATTCACTGAAAAAAGATCCCGAAGAACTCGCCACTGTTATTGCAGCAGCCATCGCCATTCATTCAGGATTTTAGGAAAACATTATGAACACAAACAAGTCACAAACAAAGAAAACGGTTTTTTTCACCGATGTCGCGTTACGCGATGGTCCGCAATCATTAATTGCCACTCGCCTACGTACCGAAGATATGCTGCCTATCTGCGATAAACTGGATCGTGCGGGCTATTGGTCGTTGGAAGTCTGGGGTGGAGCAACCTTTGATGCCTGTGTGCGCTTTTTAAAAGAAGATCCGTGGCAGCGTTTACGCCTGTTACGTCAAGCTTTGCCTAATACACGTACAAATGTTGCTACGCGGTCAAAACCTACTGGGTTACCGTCATTACGCGGATGATGTGGTAGAAGCCTTTGTTGATAAGAGTGCTGAAAATGGCATTGATGTGTTTCGGCTTTTTGATGCGCTAAATGATGAACGCAATTTAACCACTGCGGTTAAAGCCGTCAAACGCAATCAAAAACATGCTCAGGGGACGCTATGCTATACAGTCAGTCCGGTACATACGCTAGACAATTTTATAGAGCTGGCATTGAAGTTAGAAGATATGGGCTGTGACAGCCTTGCCATCAAGGATATGGCCGGATTATTAACACCGTCGGCAACAGAAGAACTGGTCAGCCAATTAAAATCACGTACCGATTTGCCTTTATTTCTGCATTCTCACGCAACATCAGGCATGGCAGAGATGTGCCAGTTAAAAGCGGTCGAAGCGGGATGTGAGCATATCGATACCGCAATATCCAGTTTTGCCGGTGGCACCAGTCATCCACCCACCGAAACAATGGCCGTTGCTTTGCGTGATGCAGGTTATCAGGTAGACCTT
>DAOVWV010000349.1 GCA_030636485.1 Methyloprofundus sp. | reverse complement strand
TCAACTCAACGCCTGCCGGTATTATTCCACGCTTACGTCGCTTTACCGTCAGCGGTATATTCGAAGTCGGTATGTATGAATATGACCGTAATATGGCGATTATTCATATTGATGATGCCGCTAAATTATTTCGTATGAATGGCAGCGTTTCAGGACTACGCTTAAAGTTAGATGACTTATTTAATGCACCGCAAATAACCCAAGAGTTAGCGCGTAAATTAGCAGGGCGATATTATGTTAGCGACTGGACAACTGCACACAGCAACTTTTTTCAGGCCATTAAAACTGAAAAACGGGTGATGTTTATTATCTTATTACTGATTGTTGCCGTGGCTGCATTTAATATCGTCTCCACTTTGGTGATGGTAGTCACCGATAAACGCGGCGATATCGCCATTTTAAAAACCCAGGGACTGACACCTATGGCAGTGATGCGAATATTTATTACCCTAGGTGCCATTATAGGTCTTATAGGGACTGCATTAGGTACCGTCGGGGGCGTATTGCTGGCACTGAATGTTGAAACCATCGTTCCAGCAATAGAACGATTTTTTGAAGTGAACTTTCTGGCAGCGGATGTGTATTATATTAGCACCCTACCATCAAAGCTGGTCTGGATGGATGTTTATGCCATTGCCATTATTTCATTTTCACTTTCCCTATTAGCAACACTTTATCCTGCGTGGCAAGCGTCGCGAGTAAACCCAGCGGAGGTACTGCGCTATGAGTAATGATATTATTTTGCAATGCCATGGGCTTACTAAGCGTTTTAAACAAGGCGAACTGGATGTTGACGTTTTAAAAGGGATTGATTTCTCAGTGTCTACAGGTGAGCGTGTCGCCATCATGGGAACCTCGGGTTCGGGTAAAAGTACTTTATTGCATTTACTCGGTGGCCTGGATAAACCAACCAGTGGCGAAGTGTTTTTAGAAGGTGTAAACCTGAATAAGGTACGTCAGGCAAAATTATCCAAATTACGTAATCGCTCGCTAGGGTTTATTTATCAATTTCATCATTTACTGGGTGAATTTACCGTACTAGAAAATGTGGCCATGCCTGCCTTGATTGGTGGTATGTCAATTTCCCAGTCAAAAGTAATGGCTGAAGAAATTCTGCAACGCGTAGGCCTGGGGCATAGAGTCAAACATAAGCCAGGGGAGTTATCGGGCGGTGAAAGGCAGCGGGTCGCGATAGCCCGTGCACTGATTAATAAACCAAAATGTATATTGGCAGATGAGCCAACGGGGAATCTGGATAGTAAAACAGCGGAAAGTATTTATCAGTTAATGCTGGAGTTGAATCAGGAATTACAGATTAGCTTTTTAATTGTTACCCACGACCCTGATTTGGCCGGGCGTATGGATAGAGTATTGCATATGGCAGATGGTTTGATTGTAGATTAAACCATTTTTCTTTCAGAGCGTAGGAATCAGTGCCCGTTTCTACGCTCTCCTCAATGTCGTTTAAATTACGGGGCGGTCATTCTGACCATCCATAGATTAAACCGACAATGTGCCTGCTGACCTTAAACCCTCAATAACGGGAAGAATAGGGCAGTTGTTTTTCTTCCATACTACATTCAATCCCCACCTTTCCTTCATTTCTTGTCGCCCGATAGCGGTCAGTCAAGCATATGTACACAGTTCCTAAAAATTCAAAAACGCCTGATAATTAATTTTACTTCGACTTCAATATTCGCGGGTTCATCAAACGAAGCCTTATTCCTGATATAAATACTCAGTTGAAATATGCTATAAATAAGCGTATATTTTTATTGAGGTTTTTCAATAATTCGAAATGTCAGGTGCTGTAAATTCTTGGATTGTAGGCTTTCTTTTAATAGAACCCGACAAAGATGTAGTACCCCAATTAAACAATTCCCTACCTCCTAGATACCTCTAAAAAAATTGGAAAACTTCATTTAATAAACAACGAGTAGGGGCTGCACCCTCGTTATTAACATGATGGAGGACATTATGTCTAAAATAAATAAAAAAACAGTATTTCAGCAGACATTATTGCCGCTGAACTTTACATTCGCTCTGGCCATTTTGCTCACCTTAATTGAGGTAGTTCCCGTTGCCCAGGGTGCAAATTTTTTGGTTCCAGATGATGTTGCCGCTGCCATTACCGATGTGAAAGGTGTAGAACTTGTCTATATTGTACAAATGAGCGGTGCTCCGGTTGTTGCTTATAAAGGGAATATAAGTGGCTTGGCGGCTACCAAGCCGAGTACGGGAAAATATATAAATCCCAATAATAGCAAGGTTAAGCAGTATGTCGCTCATCTTGATGCCCAGCACAATGCTGCCATAGCGGCAGTTGGCGGCACGAAGATCTATGACTACCGTTATAGCTTCAACGGTTTTGCAGCAGTCATGACATCGACACAAGCGGCGAAATTCGAAGTACGTTCTGATGTAAAAATGGTTTGGGTGGATGAAATTCGCCAGTTAACCACCGACAATAGCCCTGATTTCCTTGGCCTAACCAACCCCGAGAGAGGACTCTGGGCCGTCGAGGGATTGACTGGTGAAGATGTGATTATTGGCATCATTGATACCGGTATCTGGCCCGAACATCCTAGCTTTTCCGATCAACAAGATCTAAGCGATTCACCAGGAAACAGCGGTAAGAATAACCAGGCTTATGATGCACCGCCTATCCACTGGAAAGGCAATTGCCAATCGGGTGAACTCTGGTCGCAGAGGGACTGTAATAATAAGTTGATTGGGGCCCGTTACTTTAAGGATGGCTTCATAAACAAGGAGATTATAATTTCTGGTGATTACCTTTCGGCACGTGATGCCGATGGACACGGTAGCCATACAGCAAGCACTGCCGGTGGTAATGCTGATGTCTATCTTTCTGCCATCACGCTCCACAGTATATGTGTTTATTGAGCCAGGTTTTTCATCACGAATTTTAAAGTAAAGCTCATCAAAGGTACTATACTTCTTTCCGTTTATTGCCAC
>DAOVWV010000248.1 GCA_030636485.1 Methyloprofundus sp. | reverse complement strand
TCACTCTTAACGGAAATTCACGCAGATTAATATTTGCAATACTTGCTACATCGGGATAAATTTTTAAATATCTTTCTAAATCTTCAATCCCAATAAGTGAAATTTTATTTTCGGCAAGAGTGGTTTTTTCAGAAATATATTTAATAATTTTTGATTTTATTCCCGCAGAGGCTTTGCGATTGGAAAAAAGAATGTAATAGTCAAGCTCTTGTTGTTGCAAAAGATTTTGAATACGCAGAACCTCCTTGTTTATGACAGAGCTTTTATTTTTAAAAAAATCATCATCTGAAAACTTACAATTAATGCCTTCCGTGTGTTTTGCTTGTACGACTATTTTACCTTCCCACGGTTTAGATTCACTTGGAAAACAATTTGCTTTGCCATGAAAAAAAGCATCTTTACCGCCATCACGCCCTGTTGCAAATTCTTGAATACCAGCCCCTAACAGTTTTGAGCAAATAGCGACTACTAATTGTTCAAATTGTTGATGATACAAGTCATGGTAATCATATTTCATTTATCACTCCATCGGTAAATTTTATTCAAGTTTGAATATAATATAGCCCATTTCCTTAAACACAAGTATTGGATCTAATATAAATCAATGAGTTATAAAACCGTGTTATTTTTATACAATTCCTTGTAACCCTTTATTTTACTGGGATCTTCTATTTGACCACCTATTTATAAGTCATTGATTCTTATAATATGAAAAAATGTGTGTAAGGAGATAAATATAGTCCAATAAGAAATTTCATATCACATCAAATGCTTCGGGTGGGTTATGTTTACCATCTGCCGGTGGTGCATCATGGGCTTTTTAAATAACTGAGGTAGCTCTTCTTCTGTCAGAATATCTAGCTCAAAGCTCTCTTTACCGCCTTTAACATATTTCTAATCACCTTCTGCCATTTGACTAAAATGCGGTAAATTCCCAATAATATTTTGCTGGCGCACCCATTGGTGCAAACGCGTAAACATTATAAAAAGCTTTTTTTAACCCTGAGGCAATCCATAAATAATTAGCTTTAATCAAGTTAGTATTACCAAAGCCTCACTCAATTAAATTCATTATTTCCCATATTCCTTAGTTTGCATGTATAGCACAGCATATAGTGATGGCGGACTAATCTTCGCTTTACCCGGCTAATGGGTACTTTACTTTTGTAAACCTATTTTTACTTCCCAATACAAAACGAACTAAAAATCTTACCTAAAAGATCATCCGAGGTAAATTCACCGGTGATTTCTGCAAGACAATTTTGTGCCTGGCGTAAATCTTCTGCGACCAACTCACCTGCCTGATTGTTTTGTAATTGACCTAAGCCATTCTGAACAAACGTCAGTCCTTTAGTCAGGGCTTCTATGTGTCTGCGCCGGGCAATAAAGACATTATCTGCTGTTGCATCAAAGCCTACACTTTGTTTTAAATGTTGCTTTAATAAATCCATACCTATCTCTTTTTTAATGGAAAGATAAATTTGTGTGCCGTCTTCCTTTTCCGTGAGTTCGGCCGGTCTATCCAGCAAATCAATTTTATTATAAATTTTGGTCAGACTAATATGGTCTGGTAGAGTTTTTATAATACTGTCGGGTTCCGGGTCATTCACATCAATCAATAATAAAACCTTATCGGCTTTCTGGATTTCTTCATGGGCACGACGGATACCTTCTAGCTCTACGGCATTTTCACTTTCACGTAAACCGGCGGTATCAATAATATGGAGCGGCATACCGTCTATTTGTATGCGTTCTTTAAGCACATCGCGGGTTGTGCCTGCAATATCGGTGACAATCGCCGCATCGTGACCCGCGAGAGCATTCAGCAGGCTGGATTTACCGGCATTTGGCTTTCCGGCAAGAACAACGGTCATACCCTCACGTAATAAGCGGCCTTGCTGCGCTGTCTTTAGAATAGTCTCTAAGGCTTGTAGCAAACGAATGACACGGTTTTCAACCACGCCATCACTGAGAAAATCAATCTCTTCATCGACAAAATCAATCGCGGCTTCTACGTAGATACGCAATTCAATCAGCTCTTCCAGCAGCTCGTTAATTTGCTTGGAGAAGACACCTTGCATGGATTTTTGCGCTGAGCGGGCGGATTGCTCGGTACTGCTTTCTATTAAATCGGCAATGGCTTCTGCCTGGGCTAAATCCAGTTTACCGTTTAAAAAGGCACGCTCTGAAAATTCTCCGGGTCTGGCAAGCCTGGCTCCTAAACTTAATATCCGTTTGAGTAGCATATCCAGAATAACTGCGCCGCCATGCCCTTGAATTTCTACCGTATCTTCCCCCGTAAAAGAGGCGGGATTAGGAAAGAAGAGCGCGATACCAGAGTCAATAATACTGTCTTGCTCATCATAAAAAGAAGTGTAGTGAGCATAGCGGGGCTGTAGGTCTTTATTGACGAATTGCTGGGCAATCGTTTTTGCTTTATTGCCAGATATTCTGATAATACCGACACCACCGTTTCCAGAGGGTGTGGCAATGGCAGCGATAGTATCTTGTTGCGTTATATTCATGGGTAGAGAGCTTTAGTGGCCTGCACAATGGTAACAATGCGGTTTATTTTATATGTTTTAGCTTAGGAATGTTATAAAGTCCTTAAAACAAAAAAAGCCAAACCGGCCTGGAGCTGGTTTGGCTTTTTACTTTGCTAATATAGCCCACATCATACGGAATACAGGATATTCCTATATGAATTCCCACGCAGAGCATGGGAACTGGATATATTATTCGCTTACCCTATGTCTGTGCAGGCTCTTTACCAACGATTTTATTGGTAATATACCATTGCTGACAAATGGATAAAGTATTATTAGTGACCCAGTATAAAACCAGCCCTGCTGGGAAGAACAAGAAGAATACTGTAAATACGATAGGGAACATACGCATTATTTTTGCTTGCAATGGATCAACCGGTGCAGGGTTTAACCTTTGCTGTAAAAACATGGTAATACCCATAATCACAGGTAGTACAAAGTATGGATCTTGTGCTGATAAATCCTGAACCCAAAGTAGAAAAGGAGCCTGTCTTAATTCGACCGTCTCAATCAATACCCAGTACAGAGAAATAAACACCGGAATCTGTACCATAATGGGTAAACACCCCCCCATCGGGTTCACTTTTTCCTTACGGTATAAATCCATCATCTCCTGATTAAAACGTTGCCTATCATCACCATAGCTTTCTTTAAGCTGTGCTAAACGCGGCTGTAGTTTACGCATATTTGCCATTGATTTATAACTGGCTGCCGATAATGGGAAAAACAATGCTTTAATGCAAAGTGTTACGCCCATGATGGCAAAACCCCAGTTACCCACCACATTATCATGGATCCAATTAAGCAAGGCGTAAATGGGTTTACCAATAACCGTTAACCAGCTGTAATCCACCGTTAATTCTAAGCCTGGTGCAATGGCTTCCATCATAGGCTGTATTTTAGGGCCGGCAAATAACTGGCTCTTAAATACTGCTGTGCTATTTGCTGCAACAGTCGCTGGTTCTGAATAAGAGCCAATGACAAA
The DNA here is from genome assembly GCA_030636485.1 of Methyloprofundus sp. Classification (GTDB taxonomy): domain Bacteria; phylum Pseudomonadota; class Gammaproteobacteria; order Methylococcales; family Methylomonadaceae; genus Methyloprofundus. The sequence goes on along the minus strand of DAOVWV010000248.1, from coordinate 449 downwards.
GCGTGAATTACTGAGCTCTTTGGTAAAATAATGTTGCTCATCCGCTGCAGGTGGTATCCATGCAGTCGCAAAATAATGCTGAATCATTGCAGACCAACCGCCAACCGTTTTGGTTTTCAGGTCTTCATCTGCCATATCTTCAAAATCAATTTTTTGATATTTTTCTTCTTCAGTATAAACAACGGCACCTGAATAGGTACGAATAAAGGTGTTACCTTTTTCGTCCGTATGTGGCACTCTGAGTAGCTGCGTATATTGTCTGCCCGTCCAGTCCTTGTCCGAGTTGTTTTGCACTTTTTGAGCTAATTGAATCGCATAACTACCGCGCGTAAAAGTATACGTTTTTGTGTAGGTTAAACCATTATGATCCGTCCATGTCAATGGAACAGTTAGGCTATGTTTACTGTCTTCAAGCTGATAGCTGGGTTGTGCCGAATATAATTCAATAT
>DAOVWV010000123.1 GCA_030636485.1 Methyloprofundus sp. | reverse complement strand
TTTATTTTTACCCTATACCTATTATATGTTGCTGTGAAAATGGCAATACAAAGCAAGTTAGAGGCAACGTTTAAACCGCTGGGCACACTTATTTTAAATGTATCGGGGTTGGCAATCGGTTTTGTTTCATCGGTGCTGGGTATCGGGGGAGGAACCATGACAGTGCCCTTGCTGGCTAAACACCAGATGCCGATGCGCAATGCGGTGGCCATCTCCAGTGCCTGTGGTTTGCCGATTGCGATGATAGGTACGATAAGCTATGCGGTTTTAGGTTGGCAGAGAACCGGCCTGCCTGAAGGGAGTATAGGGTATGTATACTTACCGGCCTTTGTGGGTATCGTCATGAGTAGTATGCTAACTGCCCCACTGGGGGCTAAATTGGCTAATAAGTTACCCACTAAACGCTTAAAGCGTTATTTCTCTTTGCTGTTATTTGCGGTTGCTGGTAAATTGTTGTGGACTATTTTTATTTGATGAGGAGATTATGATGGCCGAATTTAAAAAATACCGTTGTATGGAATGTGAACATATTTATGATGAGGAATTAGGAGATCCTGATAGTGAGTTAGCACCTGGAACTTTGTGGGATGATATTCCAGATGACTGGGCCTGCCCGATTTGTGGTGCGCCAAAAAGTTTTTTTAAGTTGATGCAGTAATAGGTAACCTCTCATTATTCATTGGCATCTGAACGATGTAAAAATCGTCATTCCTGCATGCCGTTAGCAGGAATCTATGCTCAACGTAGATTACCGATAAGCAGACTTCGGGAATGACGACCTTTATTATCCGCATTGACTCGTGAATAATGAGAAGTTACAGTAATAGCCTGAAAATTGAGGCTTGAACACTCTCATTTTTTGTTAAGGCACAGTGCGAACTATATCTACTTTTAACATTTATACCGGCATTGCTAAGTTGATACAATGAACGGTTTTTAAATCATTAAACAAAACCATTATAAATGGACGTTATTCAAAAAATTGCCGCCGAATTAGCGGTGAGTCAGAAACAAGTCAGTGATACTGTTGCCTTATTAGATGAAGGTGCCAGTGTCCCTTTTATCGCCCGTTATCGAAAAGAAGTGACGGAGAGGATGGACAATATTCAGTTACGTTTATTAGACGAACGCTTGATTTATTTACGTGAGCTTAATGCCCGCCGTGACACGATATTGGAAAGCATCGCCTCACAAGGCAAGCTTACGCCAGCTCTGGAACAGGCTATTAAAGAGGCCGAGACCAAAACACGTCTGGAAGATTTATATTTACCCTATAAGCCTAAACGCCGTACCAAGGCGCAAATAGCGCGTGAAGCGGGGCTGGAACCATTGGCCGATGCTATTTTAGACGATAGAAACTGTACGCCCATTGAGGTTGCAGAGCAGTATATCAATACTGATAAGGCGATTAGTGATGCTTCCGCAGCGTTGGATGGTGCGCGACAAATCATTATGGAACGCATTTCGGAAGAGGCCGAATTACTCAGTACTTTACGTGAACGTATCTGGCAAAAAGGGATTATCGCTTCCGTTGTTGCTAAAGACAAAGAGCATGAAGCCGCTAAGTTTAAAGATTACTTTGATTATCAGGAAGCGATCAATAAAATTCCTTCACATCGTGCTTTGGCTTTATTTCGTGGGCGTAATGAAAACCTGATTAACCTGACACTGATGCCAGGGACTGATGAAAAGGCAGAGCATCAACTCTGTGCGCAAATTGTTGCCCGGCAACTCCAGGTCACTGATACTGGCAAAGCGGCCGATGCCTGGCTCGCTGAAACAGCGCGCTTTGCCTGGAAAGTTAAATTATTTACCCGGATTGATCTGGATTTAAAACAGCAATTGCGTGAGGCGGCGGAGGGGGAGGCGATACGGGTTTTTGCCAATAACCTGAAAGATTTATTGCTTGCTGCGCCTGCCGGCCCTAAAGTCACACTGGGTTTAGATCCCGGGATTCGTACCGGCGTTAAAGTGGCGGTTGTCGATCAAACCGGAAAACTGCTGGCGACCGAGACCATATATCCCCATGCGCCTAGAAACCAGTGGGATGCTTCAATAGCAACACTCGCTCGGCTCATTGCACAATATCAGGTGGAACTGGTCAGTATTGGTAATGGCACAGGCTCAAGAGAGACGGATCAGCTGGTGGCTGATTTAATGAAACTGCATAAAGAGTTGAAATTTAGCAAAATCATTGTGTCAGAAGCGGGTGCTTCGGTTTATTCCGCATCAGAACTGGCCTCAAAAGAATTTCCGGATGTTGATGTGTCGTTGCGTGGAGCCGTTTCTATTGCGCGTCGTCTGCAAGACCCTTTGGCAGAGCTGGTTAAAATCGAACCCAAGTCAATTGGTGTCGGGCAATACCAGCATGATGTTAACCAGCTTCAACTCGCACGTGGTCTGGATGCCGTTGTCGAAGATTGTGTTAATGCAGTCGGGGTTGATATTAACACCGCATCTGCGGCATTGCTCAAGCAAGTATCAGGTATTTCTACGACCATCAGTCATAATATTGTTGCTTTTCGCGATGAGCAGGGGGCTTTTACGAATCGTAAACAACTGAAAAAAGTGCCTCGCCTGGGAGCAAAAGCCTATGAACAGGCGGCAGGTTTTTTGCGTGTCATGAATGGTAATAATCCACTGGATGCTTCGGCGGTTCATCCCGAAGCCTATCCGGTGATTGAGAATATTGTGCAAAAAACCGGCACGGCGGTGGATGAATTGATTGGTAAGCAATCTTTTCTGCGCGGCTTGAATGCAGCAGACTATACGAGTGAAAATTTTGGTCTGCCCACGGTGACTGATATTTTGCAAGAGCTGGAAAAACCAGGCCGTGACCCTCGGCCTGAATTTAAAAGCGTGACCTTTAAAGCCGGTATCGAAAAAATTACCGACCTTAAGGAAGGTATGAAGCTGGAAGGTGTAGTCACTAATGTTGCAAATTTTGGTGCCTTCGTGGATATTGGTGTACATCAGGATGGCCTGGTGCATATTTCGCATTTAGCGGATATGTTTGTCAAAGATCCGCGTGATGTGGTGAAAGCCGGTGAGATGGTCAAGGTCACAGTGATGGAGGTTGATGTAGCGCGTAAGCGCATTGCTTTGTCGATGAAGAGCAATGTTGAAGTGCAGGGCGCAAGTCCGAAAAAAGCCGAAATAACGAAGCAAAAGGAAACACGCAAAGTCCAAAAAACAGTTGCGCCGTTACAAGGTTCAATGGCAGATGCACTTTCCAGGGCATTGAAAAAATAAGTAGAATAGGTAGCTACTCATTAGTTACAGTATTTCAGTTCGTCATTCCTGCATGCTGTTAGCAGGAATCTATGTTCAACGTATATTCCCGATAAACAGACTTCGGGAATGACGACCTTACCCAGTCAATCTGAGCACAAGCTTTATCTGCATTTACCCGTGAATAATGAGGGGTTACCTTTATTCAGCCGAAGCCAACATCACTTCTACATATTTATTGTTACTAATCAATTTCCAGGCATCCTCGTAACTAATCACCACTTCATGGTTTGCGCGCCAATGCGCATCAATGCCATCCCAGCCATGTGTTGAAAATACATGGCCACATTCGGGACATACTTTATGATTTAATGCATTCCATACAGCGTCATTGATAGCCTGCTTATCCATACAGTGAATTCGAGTTTTCTCCATGTGCTTATAATAACTACCGACGTGAATGCAAACACAAACCCAGTAACCGCTTCCTTCCTGCTCGGTAGCTGGATAGACTTCTACTTTTGTTTTCATCTTATTCTCCTGTATCTCTATGCGTCACTGGATGATCGTACAATGAGCTTCAATTATGCTAAAAACCCCTTTACTTTTAACATATTATTGTGTCTTGAGTCAAAACCATATAGACGTAGGGCGGCGCATTTTTTTGCTTGGCATTGCAGCCACCGTGGTTAATGCGGGGTAGAAAAGATTGCCCCGCCTTACCTTTTTTCTCATCTGAATGCCCTTGAATTCCTATTCCTTAGCGCCGTCCACCAAATAACGAACCCATAATACCCCGAACGATCTGCCGACCCAATTGACTGCCGACGCTACGAGCGACACTTTTTAGCATCGCCTCAGTTGCCGTTTGTCGCCCACGACGAGCTTTCGGTTTTTCCATCTTTGCTGCAATTTCAGACATTTTTGCTGCTTTTTGTTTGAGCAGTTCATATGCCGACTCTCTATCAATCGCCTGCTCATAGCGGTCTTTATACGGTGAACGGCTGATTATTTGCAAACGCTCCGAGTCATTCAAGGCACCGATTTGAGATGCTGGCGGACGAATCAGAATTTTTTCCACGACTGTTGGGCTGCCATCCTTATTAAGTACTGAAACCAGTGCTTCCCCGGTTTGTAACTCTTTAATCGATTTTTCTGTATCCAGCTCTGGGTTACTACGAAAGGTTTCGGCAACGGCTTTGATCACTTTGCGGTCTTTGGGAGTATAAGCTCGCAATGCATGCTGGATCTTTAAGCCTAATTGACCTAAGACATCTTCAGGAATGTCCAGTGGGCTTTGACTGATAAAGTAAATGCCGACCCCTTTGGAACGTATCAAACGCACAATTTGTTCGATTTTATCCACCAGTACCCGAGGCGCGCGGTCAAACAATAAATGGGCTTCGTCAAAAAACAATACCAGCTTAGGCTTATTCGCATCACCCACTTCGGGCAAGGTTTCAAATAAGTCAGATAATAGCCATAACAGAAAAGCGGCGTATAGGCGCGGTGATTGCGATGACAAAACCGTTGCATCCAGTACACTGATGACACCATTACCGGAAAAATCCGTGCGACAGAAATCATCCAACTGTACAGCTGGCTCACCAAAAAAATCACTCGCCCCTTGTTCTTCCAATACCAGTAAACGCCGCTGTATTGCGCCAATGCTCGCGGATGAAATATTGCCATAATCAGATTTTAATTCTCTGGCATTCTCACCCATCCAGCTGAGCATGGCGCGTAAGTCCTTAAGATCCAGCAATAATAGCCCCTGATCATCGGCTATTTTGAAACAGCTATACAGAATTCCCGTCTGGGTGTCATTCAGTTCCAGCAAATGACTGAGTAATAAAGGCCCCATATCTGAAATTGTCGTGCGCACAGGGTGACCATTACGTGCAAATATATCCCAGAATACCGTAGGGTTGGCAGACAACTGAAAATTATCTATCCTGATGTCTTCTACCCGCTGGCTAATTTTTTCACTTGCCTGGCCTGCTTTGGCGATACCGGATAAATCACCTTTGATATCAGCCATAAAAACCGGCACACCCAAACGGGAATACCCTTCGGCCAGAATCTGTAAAGTCACTGTTTTGCCCGTTCCGGTAGCACCCGAGATCATGCCGTGGCGATTACCCATCGCAGCATCCATGATGATCTGCGTTTTACTATTCGCACCGATTAATATTTTCTGCATAAACTATTCCTGTAACCACGCGAGTGCCGCATTATCATCGGTAAAGAATTTTACGTCTCCCGAGATAAACCATGAGCCAATTTTTGCAGCGTACTCTTGCCACTGTTTGTTACCAAAAATGGCGATTTTATCAAATTCGCTACCATGTTTTAAGCCTAACTTTAAATCATCCCATGCGGCTCTTAATTCCCAGCCATCTAGCTCTGAGCCATCAATAAACACCTTTACCTTTGGATCACTCACGCTTTCCAGAGCTGAATCAATCATCGGGGTTATTCTCTGATAGTCTGCATGTGTCAGTTTTCCTGTTGCTTTTAGAGAAAGGAAGAAATCGCTGCCGATTCTTTCTATACC
>DAOVWV010000210.1 GCA_030636485.1 Methyloprofundus sp. | reverse complement strand
GCGCGATGTTTTTCATTTGACGAACCGCTTTACTCGAAAATTATTAAGCCATACCATGGGTGTCTTTTTAAATATGATATTGGGGCGTGAAGCTTTGCAGTTTGAAAGCTTGGTCGAAATTTAAAAAGTCGAACATGGCGTGTACTTATAAAATTATTCATCATGTTGTTATTTTTTCATTATCATTAAACTCTCGTTCCCACGCGCAGCAAAGGAATGCATACGGGAACGCTCTGCGTTCTATTATGTGAAGTGGGATCTACACACTCTCTACCCAATGGACTCCACCCTAGCAGTTATAAAGACCAGGCTGCATATAGCATAGACTGAAACCAGGTATTCCTTCCGCCGGTAAATTGTCGAGCCGCTTCATTAGGAATGGCAACCGCAAGCACCGCACTCATGGATAATCTCTCATTAACTTGCCAATCGGCAATCAAATCAACTTCATCAGCAAAATTACTCGCCGTTACATTATCAGCTAGAGACTCAGGTTGAGCGATCTCAAAATGATAATAAAACAAGTGCATATCCAATGACTTAACGGGTTTGACATTTAAGCCAACTAAATAACTGTGTAAATTGCTATTACCTAGCATATATTCACCAATAATTTCACCCTGAAACCAGGTTCCCCAGTCACTCATACCATAGGCCAATGAACTAAAGCCTTCATTCTGTTCGGTATCAGGATCATCACCCTGAAAACCTGCAAAACGAAAACTAAGAGACGGTGTCCACGGTGTATCCTGAAATTCATAACTAATCTTGGCAAAGCCACCATTAGATTGAAACAGCGCATCATTTTGCTCAAATACATACTCAGCACCCAGTGTCAGCTGAGGCCAAAATGGCAGTGGTGTTACATCAACTCGGCCATTAAAAACATCAAGTCCATCAATAGCCTGGTCTTCGGTGTTATAGACGTGCAAATAACTAAAACCAATGGTATTTTTATCGCTAAACGCATATTCCAGGTTTACCCCATTTGTACTACCCGCCTCATTAAACTCCTTCGCAGCGTGAAAGCCAAGATGAAAAACCTCAATTTTGACTGGCCCTGAATTAAAACGGCCTATCACAGTTTCCTTGAATGCCTGCCGTGGAGCGATCCAGTAAGCGCCCTCTTCATTTCCATTCACCGTACCGGTATAAATCAATAACCCACTGCCTATGTGGTAGTTCTGTCGACCACCAGAAATATCAATAGCATTTTTTCCCAGAGCAGGAAACAGCGTCCCTGACCGCCACCCAGCATAAGCTTTTTCAGTATCTCCAGTCCCTGGATTATTTAGCCCATTGCTCAATCCTGATGCATCATGCCCTGCAGTTTGTGCATACAAATAACTATAAGCACCGTAAAACTCAGTACCACCAAAAAAATTTAACGTTCCTTTAGCTCCAGCTTCAACACTGCCTTCCCACCAGAAATTAGCAGCGTCACCAATATTTTCATGCGCTTCGCCAAACCAGGGGTTACCACCTGCAAAGGCCGCTGTTTTAAGATCTAAAGTAACAGCCAACTCACCATACTTTCCTTTGACTAATTCAGAATCTGCATAGATATTAAAACTTGCCGTTAAAAACACCAAAGTAGTCAAAGTATGCATGACTTTATGACTCACTAGCAACTTAGGGGTTTCTTTCATACTAAAATTAACAAGCTATTCCGAAAACATTTCAGGAAGCAACAAATAACTGGCAATCAAGAAGCACACGCCCCCCTGAAAGGTAAAAAAAGCTGATAACCAAGAAAAAGTCATTGAACTATCCCCCGGAGGTACTGCTAGACTGTACAATGCAGAAATCATAAACCCTATTGATCCAAGTAAATTCAATACGGTAATCCACCACTCAACATTACCTGGCTGCCATCCCCAATAACCATGGCAGACTTCCATAAAAGCCAAACGACTGGCGATTAAAAAGCAGATACAACCAATAAAATTAGGTGTCCAGATCAATATATCCTGTTGTATCCAGTTTAAATCACCAATAAAGGCATTGCCGGTATTGAAGTTAAACATGACCGTACCAATTAATTGCACCAAGCTCGCCATATAACCAATACGCTTAGGGTGCCATGCCGCCCATTGAAAAGACGAGGGTAATTTTTCCTCGGTATAAAGACCTTCATTGTCCTCTGCATTAATTGATTCCAGCAACTGACAAAAGGCAGCTGAAGTAAAAAAAATAGACCCTATAAAAAAGACCCAATCCAGCGTCATACCTGCTACCCACTCTTTAGGTATGTCTTGCGGAAAGGTTATGGCATAGCCCCCCACTGTAAAACAGGAAGATCCGATAGTAAATAATATAGCGACCCACCAAGTCAGACGAGAGGGAGCCCAAAATCGTAGCCAGGGATTTCTATGTTTCGGTGTGCCTACCTCCCCCTCAGGGGAGACAATTATTGCGCCACGTCCTTTACGACGACGGCGCGATGTGGCTATCTTTTGTGCCCCATTCGCTAGGGAATGAACGACTTTAGTGATATAGCCTGGGCCGGAAAACTTTATTTGTGTATTTGTCATAAATTAATAAGTATTAAAGACAGGCTAGCCATTTAGTGACTAAAGCTTCCACCTGTTTTTTTAGGGATTAATTTTGGCTGTGATCTAAACCACTCTAATGCAGTACGCATATCTTCCAGTAACATATCCGCCATATCATGGCTGAAACCTTCTTTTACCACGATGCGCTGTACGACAAGATCCTGACGGTTAGGTGGCATCGGATAAGCAGGCACTAGCCAGCCCCGTTCACGCAATTTATCTGCCATATCAAATAAGGTATAATTGCTCGCATCAGCCACTTCATCTTTTAATTTCCAGCAAAATACAGGAATATCACTACCATCGGTAATTAATTCAAACGGGCCCAGGTTAGCAATTTCACCTGATAAATACAGAGCAACATCCTGACAAGCCTGCTGGACTCGCTGATACCCATCCATGCCTAAGCGTAGAAAATTATAGTATTGCGCTACCACTTGATTCCCGGGGCGAGAAAAATTGATGGAAAAATCAATCATATCACCACCCAAATATTTCACATGAAATACCAAATCTTCAGGCAGGTGCTGTTTATCACGCCATATTGCCCAACCCACCCCTGGATAAACAAGACCATATTTATGCCCGGAAGCATTGATGGAAACCACGCGGGGAACACGAAAATCCCACTCCAGATCCGGCTGAATAAAAGGGGCAATAAATGCACCGCTCGCACCATCGACATGAATCGGAATATCAATGCCTGTTTCCTGCTGATATTTATCCAGTGCATCTGCTACTTCTTTTACTGGTTCATACTTACCATCCATGGTGCTACCCATGATAACCACGACACCGATGGTATTTTCATCGACCAGCTTTAATGCTTCTTCAGCATTCAGGGTAAAACGGTCGCCTTCAGCCATCACTTCACGCGCTTCAATATCCCAGTATTTACAAAATTTATGCCAGCAAATCTGGGTATTAGCCCCCATGACGATATTAGGCTTTTCCGTAGACTTACCTGCTTTTTTCATTTTATCGCGCCAGTTCCACTTCATTGCCATACCGCCGAGCATAGCCGCTTCACTAGAACCTACGGTGGACGTTCCTGTCGCGGTTTCATGGTCTGGTGAATTCCATAAATTAGCCAACATACTGACACAGCGACTTTCGATTTCAGCGGTTTGTGGATATTCATCCTTATCAATCATGTTTTTGTCGAAACATTCCGCCATCAATTGTTTTGCTTCGGGTTCCATCCATGTGGTCACAAAAGTCGCTAGGTTCTGTCGAGAATTACCATCCAGAATCAATTCATCATGAATAAGATTATAAACAGTACTTGGGGCTGTACTTTGCTCTGGGAAAGTATGCTTAGGAATGCTCCCTGTCATTTCTCTTGAAGCATAGGTTGGGGTTAAGACCGATTCCTCAGCCGATTGAGCTTTTGATTTATTATCATGCATAGGTTTTATCTCCTGATTTTATTTGAAGTATGAATTTATTGATATGACATTTTCCCTATATAAAAATCATACAGGCAAAGATATTTTAGATTTAAAATTGAGCGTGAGTAATTTACTATATACTGGAATAGGCTTTAGAACAACGATTCTATGGTTCTTAAATATTTATTTAAATGATATGAATAAACCATTAATGCGACTTATGACTAGCACTTATAAACCATAGTTTACTAGCAATAAATATCAGTTTATTAAACATATCTTTTGAGTCTATCATCCTAACCTCGATTACTCAAACACCATTTTACAAAAAAATTTATTACCCTAAAAATACAAATACTTT
>DAOVWV010000208.1 GCA_030636485.1 Methyloprofundus sp. | reverse complement strand
GGGGTGTAACGCAGATTAAAGAAAACAGTGACGCCAGGCGAGTTATACCCTGCCGCCGTTTGGTATTGGGTGTTCAAAATATTATTCACCGAAGCTTGCAAAGTGACTTGTTCAAAAAATTGATATTCTGCCCTTAGATCCCAGGTAACAAAGCCATCTATACTCCGTGTATTTTGCAGGTTGTCATAGCGCCGACCTTCTACATTAATAGTACTTCCTACACTGGCAGCACCCATTTGCCGGTCAATATCCAAGCGGAACGTTTGTTGTGCGCGTCTTGGCAAAACATTGCCAAAGGTAGCGGAATCCATGCTTTCTGGATCCAGAGCACTATAATTGGCCTGTAGATCAAAACCATACACTCGCCCACCTACCATTGCCTCCAAGCCCATGATACGTGCTGCACTTAAATTATTCGGTGCAAATAAGGAGCTGTCATAGGCGATCATATCATTAATATAAGTCAAATAGCCATTCAGCGACCAGCGCCAGGCATCATGCTCACCACTCACGCCGATTTCATAACTTTCTGATTTTTCAGGGTTTAAATCACTATTACCGTAACCGGGGTAATAAAGTTCGTTAAAGGTTGGCGCTTTAAACCCTGTTCCATAAGAAGCTGAAACCAGAATACCATTATCAAAAGCATAGCCCCAAGCAGCATTCCAGGTGCTATTTTGTCCAAACTGCTGATTAAAATCACTGCGATAGGCAAATATAAATTCATTATTAGCTAACTGAGCTTGGTACTGAATAAAAACAGCATGGTTATGACGTGAGGTTTCTGCAAAACTTGCTGTACTATCAAGGCTATCATTTTGAAAGTCATAGCCTAAAGAGAGCAAATGTTCAGGCGCGAGCGTAAAATTATTCAGTGCCGAAAATGAAACGCGCTGAGTATCAAAGCTGCTTTTTTTTATGCCCTGCAAAAAATTCGTTGACTCATCCCGGCTTTCACCGGCATTTAAATCAATACGCCAAAAATCCATTGCCTGTATTGTCGCCTTGCCACCATAAATCAGTTGTGTAAAATCAGCTTCATTCACAAAACCACCATCAAACTCAGTATTTCCACCACTATACAAGGCATGCCCTTCGACACTCAGCCAGTCGGTCAACTGATAGCCTAGGCGCAATGTGCCTGCATAGTTCTGATAACCATCCCTATCCGGTTCATTGGTAAAACAACCATAACCCAATGCCCCTGCACAGGAATTGAATCCCTCACTGTCCTGATAACTCAAATGTGCATTGTACCAGGCCTTATCAACCGCGCCTGACACACCAGCAGCAAGTTTATAATGCGCATAATTTCCGCCACCGACCGAAAAAATGGGGTTAATTGCTGATGTAGAGCCCAATCCATTACGGGTATGAATATGAATAACCCCGCCGATGGCATCGGCACCATATAAGCTAGATTTAGGTCCGCGTACGACTTCGATTGAATCAATTTCGCTGATCGGTAAATGCTGCCAGGCTGCACCGCCTGTTGTCGCCGAGCCAGCTCGCACACCATCAATTAAAACCAGAACATGATCAGACTCGGTGCCGCGTAAAAATACCGACGTATTTTTGCCTAAACCACCATTATTTGCAATATTAACGCCAGCAACGCCACGCAAAGCCTGCTCAATGCTATTGATTTGTTTACGCTCAATATCTTGCCGCGTAATCACAGTACTAGACACAAGGCGTGAGTCTTGCTGACTACGAGTCGCCGTGACCGTTAAAGGAGGAAGGTTTAGCGTATTATCTGCATAGACTGTTGCAGGAAGAGCGCTAAAGAAGAAAGGGGAGACAATAAAAATTTTTTTCATGATAAACCTCTGCGCCGCCCGCGCAAAAAAGTGTAAAAACACAGCGGCAGAGGAAAAAAAACGAAAAAACAGCTAAGAAGGGCTAATTTATTCCGTCAACAGCCCACCGCTGCACCAAATATATTTTCAGGCAGGTCTCCGGGCTTATAAGTATGGATAACTAAAATCATTACCTTCCCATGCAAAGCACAGTGGTTCTCGATGATTTTAAACTTATTTACCGTTGCGGGGGCAGCGTTGGCATTGGCATAGAGCCGCACCAAACTTCCCTTTTAACCGTCGGGAGAGAGTAAACTTCCGTCAGGACCAGAAAATGGAACGGCAATTGTACGCGAAAATTAAAGAAATGCAATTGATACTCACTAGTATTCTTGTTCTTAATTCAGGGATTTAAGTTCGTAGCCTTTTTTTGCCTAGGGATTTTCCGAAGATAGATGCAATAATTACTTGCAAATAAGAATCATTCGCATTAATATACACCTAAAGATATTTCCCTTGGTTTCAGGAGCATATTATGTATCGCGAAAACACCGTAAAATGGCAGAGAACATCAGCCCCCCCTCTGCGGCATGCCTTTAGAAGTGAATCAAATTAATTCTGGTGATAGAACCCGGCCCAGTATGCTTGCTAAGATAAAGAGTTTCTTTGGCAGAAAATCTTTGCTCAACAAACTACATACACCTAATCTAGCAGTACTAGCAACTCACCCGGCTCCCCATGCCATCCAGCTGGAAATTAGTTTAGAAAAGATGGATGAGTTATTAGCTCATAAGCAAATCTGTGCAGCGGATGTACGTTGCCTGGATCCTAATTCAAAGCAATGCTTAATGAAGTTATGCATACAGAATTGCCTTACCAGGAGTTCGGTTTAATACTTTAGCCGATACATTCTCTGGCACTTGAAGCCAGTCTTTTATTGCAGACTTCGATAGACATTATTATCAGGAATAAAACCATGAGCCCTAACCCTTACCCATTGTTTAGTATTTCCCAAAAAGACACGCCAGAACAGATAGAGAGAAGAACCGGAATGCTAATACGGCTTTATCTAAAAACAAATAACCCGTTTCTTGCAGAAGCCATTGTAGAGCATATTAACGCAATTTTAGCTTTCCCTAGATTTATTATAGATATTAAGCAGCGTTGCGCATTACGACGCTTGGCTGCACACTGGCATTGCATTGCCTGGATTGATAGCGTGGCAAATGAAAGTGCCACCCTAGTCAAGCACTGAGAAAATATGGAATGATTATGCAAAACAAGCTATCAATGAAAGAAAAAAGAACGCCCTTGTTCCCTTTTCGTACACCTGCTGCAAGCCCCTTAAAGAAAAACCAACCAGCAACGCTGAAAAAACAAGATAAAGTAAAGCTATGGCAGCTAGATCATAATTACCATTGCGCCATTATTGGAACCTGCCTTACGCTAGATGAAGTCAAAAAAATACTCAGGCAATTGCACATAAGCACTAACGGATTTTCTCCATATGAGCTGCATACAAGTATTGTCACCCTTATTTCAGAGAATAACGCACCGAGTAAAAAGGTACAGAATCACCTTGATAAAAAGTTTAAACCCGTCGTACAAAAAACCAATAAAATGAATACCGATGAGTTAAAAGGTTTTTGGAAGGCAGCACTTTATTGTGGCGACATGGTTGGAGCTTTCTGGGCTGTTATGTCTCATCCAGCGAGCAATGAAGAGATAAAAAGGGCTGTTTATGGTGATATTCATATGCTGTCACATATGTCAGGTGCTTCCAATAGGGCTGATCTTAAACGCCTGACAGAACTTGAACAAGCGCGTAAAAACCATATCGTTGAAATGCAGATATGGGAGTCAAAATGCAATAAACTAAGCTTAGAAAAAGGCCGCCTCCTTAATCTTGAAATAGAACATCATGGGCAGATATCAGACCTTGAAAACCATGTTAATGCACTCAAAAATAGCCTTGAGCAATTAATGATTTTACAGAGCACCAAGGAAAGGCAGGAACTAGAAGCTTTGGTGGAAAAATTAAGCAATAAGCTAAATTGCCGAGAAACAGACATTGCTAAACAGGAGGACAAAGAAAAGCAGTTGTCCGCACTGACTTCTCGCCTGGAAAAACAACTTCTTAACAGTAATGATGAACGGCTTGCCCTTAAAAATGAAGTGCAGTACCTACAGTCTGCATTAACAGAAACAGCAGAGATTCAATGCCCATTAAAAAACCAGAACCTTTGTGGGCAATGTGTACTGTATGTGGGTGGAAAAACAAATCTAATCCCCTTTTATCGTGAATTAGTAGAAGAAAAAGCAGGTATTTTTATGCATCATGATGGCGGCATGGAAAAAAATACCCAGGATTTGCAAAAATCGCTGAGTAAAGCCGATGTCGTTGTTTTTCCTGCCTCATGCATTAGCCATGATGCGTATTGGAAGATCAAGCGAACCTGCAAAAAGCAACACAAACCTTATCAATATTTGCAAAGCTCTGGCCTTTACTCGCTATCGAGTATGCTAG
>DAOVWV010000063.1 GCA_030636485.1 Methyloprofundus sp. | reverse complement strand
TCTCCCCAGAGGCGGTATCTATGCGATTACCCAGCCAGAAAACAAAACTCCCGAGCAAGTGTTAGCGGATGTGGGTAAGGCAATAAAAGGCGGTATCGCTGTGTTACAGTACCGGGATAAGCAGCCAATTGATGCTGTGTATCTGGCGGGTGCTTTAAAAGAGCTGTGTCATGCGCATAATATTCCACTTATTATTAATGATGATCTGCAACTGGCAAAATATATTGGCGCTGATGGTGTGCATATCGGGCAGCAAGACAGTGAGCTTACTCATGCGCGCGAAGTGTTAGGCAATAAAGCCATTATCGGTGTTTCCTGTTACGATAGTGTTGATCTTGCGCTTGAGGCACAGCAGTTGTCAGCGGATTATGTGGCCTTTGGGCGTTTTTTTCCTTCTGGTTCAAAGCCCTTGGCTGCTGCCGCGCATATTGCAACATTACAGGCTGCAAAAAAATCCCTCAAGGTGCCTATTGTGGCGATAGGGGGGATATTGCCCGAGAATGGTGCGGTATTACTGGATGCCGGTGCGGATATGTTAGCCGTTATTGGGGGGATTTTTAATCAGTCACCTTATCAATCAACTCTGGCTTATCAGACATTGTTTAAATGAAATCCCTTGTTCTTTTTTGCTTAATCCTGAGCCTTGGAGCCTGTGCCTTTAACTCTAAACAACAGCGTCTGGCGACTGGTAAACAATTAAGCTTTCAACGCGACAAGGGAAACTGTCTTGCTTGTCATATGATTGAGGGTGGGGAAGACCCAGGCAATGTAGGGCCTGCTTTAGTTGATATACAGACTAAATTTTCCACAAAATCGCAACTTAAAGCACTTATCTGGGATGCGACACAATTTAATGCACAAAGCAGTATGCCGCCTTTCGGTCGAAATAAAATCTTAACGCCTGAGGAACTGGATCTGGTGGTTGATTATATCTGGTCATTAGATGCACCGGTAACGGGTAAGTGACTTCTCAATCGCTTATCACAGAAAAAAGCTATCGGGATCATAATCACGCCACTCTTTTTCTACCAAGCCCTGTAAAGGCTGATAATTGGTTTTATAAGACATTTTCTGGCATTGCTCTATCCAATAGCCTAAATACAACCAGTCTAGGCCGAGCGTTTTAGCGTAGTCTATTTGCCACAATACCGCATACACACCCAGGCTGCGTTTTGAAAGCTCTGGGTCAAAAAACGTATACACAGCCGATAAGGCATTATCGAAGAGATCAACCACGGCAACACCTGCCAATTCACCCGCACAAGTGAATTCTACAAACAAGGTGTTGCACCATTCACTGCTTAAAAAATCTATATACTCCTCTTTGCTTGCATCCGCCATATTGCTCTCCGTATGACGGCTTTGTTGATAAAGCAGGTACAGATCAAAGTGTGCCTGCTCAAAAATGGCCGGTTTTATAGTGACCTGAATATCAGCGTTGTTTTTCATTGTTCTACGCTGTTGCCTGGATGGCTGAAAATCTTTGATAGCCAGGCGTACCGGAACGCATTTTTTGCAAGAGTGACAATAAGGCTGGTAGACATGACTGCCACTGCGACGAAAGCCCTGGGCAATCAATTGCGCATAAAGATCCGTGTTAAGCGAAAAGTCAGGGTGTACATAGGCGAATTGTGAGCTATGCTGGTCTAGATAGCTACAGTCATGCGCTTCTGCCAGGTATAAGGGAATAGAGATCATTTTTGCCAGGCTGTAGAGTGAGGTTGGCAGTGACGGTACTGCTGTAATAAGGTCGCAAAATGCGAGCGTGGTATTTCTTCAGCTCCCAGGCTGACTAAATGTTGAGTATGTACCTGACAGTCTATGAGTTGATAGCCCCAGCTGGAAAGCTGCTGAACCAGGCTAACAAAAGCAACTTTTGATGCATCGGTTTTGCGATGGAACATCGACTCGCCAAAAAATACCTGACCTATGGCAATGCCATATAAACCGCCAACCAGTTCACCCTGGTACCATGTCTCGATAGAATGAGCATGACCTTCATCATGCAAACGGCAATAGGCCTGCTGCATGTCCGTTAATAGCCAGGTGCCTGAGTCACCGGCGCGGGGAGCAGCACAAGCCTTGATAACCTGCGCAAAGGCATGATCAAAGGTGACTGTGAATATTTGTTTGCGCAGGGCTTTTTGCAGGCTTTTTGAAAGGTGCAGTTTCTCAGGAAAGACAACCAGACGCGGATCAGGTGACCACCAAAGAATCGGTTCATCATGGCTATACCAGGGGAAAATACCCTGTGAATATGCGTTGATAATACGCTGTGTCGATAAGCAGCCACCCACTGCCAGCAATCCGTCGGGCTCGGTCAGTGCCTGTGTAATGGCCGGAAAAGGCTGGTCAGCCCAGTCAGGGTGAAGAAGTGGTAGTGGCATAGTGTGGGCAAACAAATGAAATGATTAAGCACTATTGTAATGCAAAAAATGACAATATCAGAATAAAGCCTATATATACTTCGCGCGGTCGTGCCCGCGCGAAGTATAAACAGCTGAGCCGCTGTCTGGATTTAATGGAGAAATAATTTAGCGATACGGATAGAATATGCGGCTGTGGCAAAAATACTAAAAGGATAGACAATGATAACTATAAAAAAACTCAGTATAGCAATACTCTTTATCTCTAGTTTTTCTTTATCAGCTACCGCTTATTCGGCAGCTGAAGGCGCAAACAAATTGCGCTTACAAACTGGGTTTTCTAAAAGAACAGGGGAGACGGCATTTTCTTACCTAGTGAGCTGGCGTAAAGGTGAAGAGGCAATAAAGGATATTAATGGTTTGGCCTTTATTAATGGGACTGATACGCCATCACCCATGACGGATGATGAAGTCGCGTATAAGATCAGCAAGGCACTGAATGCCGCTGTGGTGACTCGCACCCCTCTTGATCGTGGGGCAATTGCAAAAAATAATAAATCCGAGGTTGTTGTCGCGAATAAAGCGGGGTTTGAATTAACCCGAATTACCGTTAGAGATTACAGTAATCAGGAACTGAAGTATTCTATTCCGGGTAAAAGCTTTCAGGCTGCATCGACAGGCATAGCCATTGATGTTGTTTATTCGGCAGCGGTTGAGTATATTGCTGGATTCTCCACTGCTGTCAAACAGGAAACTGCGGGTGGTTTTGTCAGTGTCACTATTGATAATGAATCACCGCTTATCATAAAAACAGATGGCAAGACCGCCAAAGAAATAGAACAAGAGTTGGCCGATGCACTGGGTGCAAAGGCAAGTTTCTCTTCCAGCCCGATTTATCCAAATTTTGTCCAAATCAGATCAAAAAACTACAAGTCTTTTGATGGCGGTGAAGTGCAAATACCTTCTTTAAATGCCAGGTTGATTACCATTGATGTGAATGATTCTGGTCTTGGTGTTTTAACTAAATTTGTTTTTACCAGTGTTAAACAACCCGTCCAAATTGCCAGCAAAGTACCTTATATAATTGGCTTATTAGTGGCAGGTATTTTTGGCTATTTATACTTGCAAAAGAAAAAACCGGTGGTGAGCGCTTAGAGATACTTCAGGCGGTCACGTATAAGCACCAGAATAATAGAGAGGCACTTGCTTAATGAAACAAATAGAACTTGTTTTAAATGAAATCAGCTCCCTGGTCTGGGGACCGGTTATGTTGACCATGCTATTAGGCATTGGGGTTTATTTAACGTTCGGCTTACGATTTTTTACTTTTCGTAAAGTTTTCTTTGCCATGAAAATGCTTTGGCAAGGGCGTAAATCGGATAAAGAAGGAGATATTACGCCGTTCCAGGCCTTGATGACGGCACTATCAGCCACCATAGGCACGGGGAATATTGCCGGTGTTGCAACCGCCATTGCACTGGGTGGCCCAGGAGCCGTGTTCTGGATGTGGCTAACGGCATTATTTGGTATGGCCACTAAATATGCAGAGGCTGTTTTGGCGGTTGAATATCGTGAAACGGATGATCAAGGCAGGTATGTGGGTGGCCCCATGTATTATATTAAAAATGGGCTTAAAGGAAATTGGAACTGGCTCGCTGCCGCATTTGCCTTTTTTGGTGCGTTTGCCGCATTTGGGATAGGTAATATGGTACAGGCAAATTCGGTTGCGGATGCGCTAGGGAGTTTGTTTCATATTCCCAGCATGTACACCGCGATTGTTTTAACCTTGCTAAGTGCGGTTGTCATTCTGGGCGGGATTCATCGTATTGCTGAAGTTGCCGCTAGCCTGGTACCGATAATGGCAATTGCTTATATCGTATGTGCATTATTTATTATTGCAACACATTATCAGCAAATTCCACAGGCATTCAGTTTGATTTTTAACAGTGCCTTTTCAGCAACAGCAGCTGTGGGTGGGTTTGCAGGCGCAGCGGTCTGGGCGGCTATTCGTTTTGGTGTGGCGCGGGGTATTTTTTCCAATGAAGCAGGTTTGGGCAGTGCGCCTATTGCTCACGCAGCAGCAAAAACAAATAATCCAGTACAGCAAGGCATGATTGCGATGTTAGGCACGTTTATCGATACGATTCTGATTTGTACAATGACCGCTTTGGTGATTATTATGAGCGGTGCCTGGTCTAGCGGTGAGAATGGTGCGGCTTTATCAAGCCTGGCATTTGCAACGAGTCTACCCGGTATAGGCAGTTATGTGGTTGTCTTTGGCCTGGTTATCTTTGCATTTACAACTATTCTGGGCTGGAGTTATTATGGTGAGCGTTGTGCCGAATATTTGTTTGGCACTCAAGTTATCTGGCCTTATCGCCTGTTATGGCTATGTGCGATTCCCGTGGGGGCAATGAGTAAACTGACATTGGTTTGGCTGTTTGCAGATGTTTTAAATGGCATGATGGCCATTCCAAATCTTATTGCTTTGGTTTTATTGAGCCCGGTTATTTTTAGGCTGACCTCGGCTTATCTTCAGGATAAATAAAATGGCGCAGTGCCCAGGGGGGGGGAGTATTTTGGGTATTGCATAGACCGACGCAGAGCATCACGGCCATTAAGTTAACGCTGAGTTCGGGTTAAGGAATAATTTTATTTATAGCGTCATTTCTGTGTGGCTATCCAGTCAATCTGGGCACAAGCTTTGGCAGGAATCTATATGCTTAAACAATGGATTCCCGCTAAAAAAACTGCGGGAATGACGAGGTATTATTTAAATTTTATATATAATCACCGCCAAGAACAGTGCCCTAAAAATTATACTATGATGCTATAAGAGGATGAACCACTTTCTTTACGTCTTTAAGTGTCAGAAACCTTTACAGGCGTTGATATTAACAGAAGGTCCCCTAGTATATCCAGTTGATATATATTGAAAAATAATATTTGGCTTGTTTTTTGCATGGTAATAATGTGCTCAAGGAGCGACTGTGTCGGTGAACCATTTTTGTTAGTTAGGTTAACTGATGTTACGCACGCTCCAATGGGTACTTAAGTGATCAACTGATTTTTGTTATTTTTAGGAACAATACAATGCAAATAAACTTTAAAAAACATGCCCTTGTAGCAGTTACACTCGGAGCACTCTCAATTGGAACCGCTCAGGCCTTAGTCATTGATAATTTCGATAGTGGTCTTGTTTCGTTCAGTGCTACTGTAGCCGAAAGTAGCGCTGATAGCCAAAGTGGTACTATGCTCGGGGGGATACGTGCAATCGAGATTGGGGTGATCGAAGGAACTGGGTCCACTGCTGTAACTGTTGCAGACGGTGTTCTAGATATTAATAATGGCACTACAGAGCGATCCCTTGTTATTGTGTCGTATTCGTTCGGGTTTGGTGTCGATTTTACCGGTTCTGGTTTTAATACCGGCCTGTTCCTGACTTTGCCTAACCCCATTAACAATGCGATGGGTCTGGCGCTTAAGCTATCTGACGGAGGTAATTTCTTGACATCTAAAATTTCATTTCCAACCGGTTTTAGCGGCGATTTTTTTTTACCATTCACTGATTTGACGGGCGTTGCAGATTTATCATCTATTGCCTCCGTAAGATTGGATATTACCTCTGAAAGCAACGGGTTAGGCGTACAGATCGGTGATTTTGAGGTGCTTCCAGCCCCTCCAGTACGTCCAAAAAATCCTACTTCGGTTCCTGAGCCTGCAGACATCCTGCTTATGGGACTTGGATTTGCTGGATTAGGTGCAATGCGACGTAAACGAGCGTAGGTCAGATATTTATAAATTTAGACCCTGATATAAAACCAGGCTTCCTCGGGAGTCTGATTTTTTGCTGATCGTTTAATTATATTTAGCCATTCCTACTCTAGTTTCTCGGGATATCAACGAGGTAGAACGGTGAGTTAAATAGTGGGTTAAAAGTATTTCTTGATTACGTAGAAGCCTCAGATTATTTGCGCCCCCTTACTTAAGGATGTTGCTCTGGAATTAAGTGAGCGACCTAACATGTTTTTTGGAAAGACTGAGGGAATGATGAAGTATATTAACAAGTAGCCTGTAAAACACACAGTGTCATACAGGCTACATGATTGGGAGGCATCGTCAGTTAAGTGTGCCAAAGGCGGTTTACATATTCATGCCTTTCTTTTTATTCATCATTTTCTGCATATGCTTTTGCATCATCATTTTTTTCATATGTCTTTTTTTATCCTGATGTGCTCTAATCAGTTTTAGTTGCTCATCCATTAATGCCTGTTTCTTTTGCGCATTTTTTTCATCCTGAATCTGGTCTGAAAGAGCATCTACTTTCAATATATAAATTTGCTTTTTACGCGCCATTTTGTCTTTCATTTCTTCAGACATTTCCATGTTCATTTTCATGGGCTTTTCTTGGGCAAAAGCTGATAGGCTGGCCGCTGATAATACTAACACTGCAAGTGATTTATATGCGTAGTTCATGATTTTATAACCTTACTTTGAATAAATTGTAGGGTAGTCATTGTTAGAGATTACAACTGACTACGGAAGTAAAAAAAGAACATTTCCTTTTTGCTCCTCAATAAGAACAATACCACTTTGTGAATCATTGGGCTAGTCTTTCACCGGGATTTCTTTAGGGATATTTAAGAGATAAAATTTACATTGAAAAGTTTTAATTATTTCAGTGTGTTATATGGTTTCTGCTTTTGGGTAGAGGAGGGGAATAAATATTAATATTTAATTATATAGTCATGTTCTGCGGTTGGGTAGGCATGTATTCTTTGCATGCTTAAATGGGCTACCAATTTAATACGGGACAAGCGATAACACGTAGGGTGGGCAGACAAGATTGCCCACCCTACGTGTTTTTATCCCGTATTAAATGTATAGCCCTTAAATGCACTAAACTTGATAAGCCTAAAAGGTAGTTTCTACAAGCCTATCTTATGCGCCCGTGAAGTAAAAAAGATACCGCTAGGTTTATTCGCAGGCAGGCGTGTTATTTCATTAAAACTATCAGTATCGTAAATAACAACCCGGTTATCATCACGCGCAGAAACCCAGATGTTTTCACCGCGCGGGGTAAACTCCATATGTAATACTGCTTTTCCGGGGCTTAATGATTTCACTAGCTTTAAATCCTTTGCATCAATGACCTGTAAATGGGCATTATCAGGAAAAGCAAAGTTCACCCAGACTTGCCTGCCATCAGGGCGTGCCATGACAAACACCGGCTGGCCTATGACCGGTATGCGTTTAACCAGTTGCCAGCTGTTTTGGTCAATCACCAAGACTTCATGCTGGCCAATGGCGGGAATAAACATTAGCCTGCCAGCCGCTGCCCAGCCCTCCAGATGCGGCATTTTATACACGGGTAATTTTTCATCCTGT
>DAOVWV010000273.1 GCA_030636485.1 Methyloprofundus sp. | reverse complement strand
GATATTATTGCCAGTAATCTTGAAAAGAATGCAAGCCCATACGCTCCATTGGTTAGAATAGTGGAGAGTCATGGCCTTTTAGCAGATATTGCAGCATAGGTATTGATATGAATTTAAGTAATTTATTATTTGGGATTTATCCCTATATCGCGCTGACTACTTTTTTTGTAGGCAGTTTGATACGTTTTGATCGAGAGCAATACACCTGGAAAGCGGACTCCAGCCAGATTTTTGAAAAAGAACAGCTACGTAAAGGCAGTATTCTATTTCATATCGGTGTATTGGCTTTATTTATGGGGCATTTTGCCGGGCTAGTGACACCACATAGCTGGTTTTTAAGCATGGGCGTATCAGATATGATGCATCAAGTGGTCGCGATTTCAGCAGGTGCGGCATTTGGTTCGCTATGTATGATGGGCGGTGTGATTTTATGGAAACGCCGTATGTACAACTCGCGTGTACGTGCCAATAGCCGTTTTATGGATATTTTTATTCTGAATTGGATTTTAGTCACTTTAAGTATCGGTTTATTGACCATTCCAGTGTCAATTTATCACGCTTTTAATGGCGATGCCTCAGTGATGATTTCTTTGGCAGAATGGGCGCAAGCGACTTTATCTTTAAATGCTAA
The DNA here is from genome assembly GCA_030636485.1 of Methyloprofundus sp. GTDB lineage: Bacteria > Pseudomonadota > Gammaproteobacteria > Methylococcales > Methylomonadaceae > Methyloprofundus. The sequence continues at coordinate 3,072 of DAOVWV010000273.1, read as the reverse complement.
TGCTGAATTATTAAGCAATGTTGGTTTTATTTATAAACTGCATTTATTCTTAGGTATGTAAGTGTTTTTCTTGTTTCCTTTTCGTCGTCTGGTGCATGTATGGAGTATGACTTTTGGTTATATGTTTAGACCGTATCAGATTGTTAGAACGAAATTTGTAAAGCAGCGTTAATTTCGAGCTCGCTCCTACGCTCTGCATCACGAAAAGTATAGGATGTGCTGAGGCACCTCCTGGTGTCAACATCCTATGCGAGTGCCTTTACTTTTAATGGTAGTGATGCAGAGCGTCCTGGAGCGCAGAGCGTTTCCGTATGAATTCTCACGCAGAGCGTGGGAACTAGAGAGATTATAAGTGGAATTTAAATATAAAGAACCCGTAGCAGGTTTTGGTGATGGCCTTGCTGTTATACAAACATATCATGAAGACTTTATTGTGCGAGGTGATCAATTGTTGCAACTGGTTGCCAACCTAAAAGAACATGGCATGAATGAAGCCTATGCAAATGAATGCATGGATACCTATTGTCATTATGATCATGCCACATTTTTACATCATCAAGATGAAGAGCAGAGTCTGTTCCCGTTATTGCTGGGAAAATCTGCACTGATTGATGGCATGATTGAGCGATTGATGCTGGATCATGAGGAAATCGAAACAGCATGGAAGTTAATTGCCGAGCAGTTCAAGAAACCTGAGTTAATCACTAATTTTGAAGCTTTGGAGCAATCAACGATTGAGTTTGAAAAATTATTGCGTGATCATTTAACACGCGAAGATGAAGACTTTTCACCACAAGTACAAAAAATCTTAAATGAACAGCAAATAGCTGAGGCAGGCGAAAAAATGGCGGACATGCGGCATTTGTCTGTATAGGGGAAATTGAGACAGGTGGGCTATTATAGCCCGCACTACTACAGGGATGTAAGAAAATACAGGCTAATCATGAATGTATTATCAACTCTAAAAGTAGAGGACCAATATGAACAAAAAAAAGATAAAAAATAAGCACTTGAATAAAAAGAGTTCCGTTATTGCCTGCGCATTTGCAACACTTCTTTTTACGGTGCCAGGCTATGCCAGCGAGAGTAATAAGCACCATTCATCTAAGCATGGCGCAAAACAGATTAACTTCGGGCCGGGGGATCACTATCAGCACCGTATGCCAGTTAATCCATCAGACTACAAAAAGCTAAGTGATATTAGTCATTCAGCAGCTGACCTACCCAAGCCTTTACTTAGAAAGCGTGCAGAAAAAATTGCTATTAAGCTGAATGCATCGGAAGTTATTGCGGATATTGCACCAGGCATCTCTTACCATTATTGGACTTTTAATAATACCGTCCCTGGCCCCTTCTTAAGAGTGCGTCAAGGGGATACGGTCGAGCTGAGCTTACATAATGAAAAGAATAGCAGTCATAGTCATGCGATAGATTTACATGCAGTAACAGGGCCGGGTGGTGGCTTGGCTGTTACCAAAGTTGATCCGGGGCAGACAAAAACACTTTTATTTAAAGCCACAATGCCAGGCTTGTATGTTTATCACTGCGCTCATGGAAACCCCGCCACACATATTGCCAATGGCATGTATGGACTCATATTAGTCGAACCTCCTCAAGGCTTAGCCAAAGTGGATCATGAGTTTTATGTCATGCAAGGGGAGCTTTATACGCATGGCAGACTAGGTAAAAAAGGTTTTCAGGCCTTTGATAGTCAGAAAATGATTGATGAACGCCCCGAATATATTATCTTTAATGGGCGCACGGGTGCTTTAGTCGGCGATGGGCAATTGAATGCAAAAGTCGGTGATAAGATTCGCCTGTTTATTGGTAATGCCGGAGTCGCTAAAATATCCTCTTTCCATATTATTGGCGAAATATTTGACCGGGTTTATCCAGAAGCCTCTTTAAGCAGTGTGATAAAAGATGTGCAAACAACAATCGTTCCGGCGGGTGGTGCAAGTGTCGTTGAATTCAAAGTGGATTATCCAGGTAATTATGTGTTGGTAGATCATGCTCTAGCACGCGCCGATAGAGGTGCGTGGGGGGTTTTAAATGTCACGGGTAAAAAGGATGATACGCTTTACTTAGGTGATACCCGTTCACATACTGAACATAGTGACGAACACTAAACAGGACGGATAACGGGAGTTGAGTGGGCTTCAAGTCCACTAATCCCCGGTGTTTACCGTTCTCAGGTTTTTTCTGGCTCACTGCCATTAAGTTAAGGCGAGAGGCATAGGATGCGCTTCGTACCGCAGCACATCCTATGTTAAGTCGGTCGTTCATATAAACTCAAACACACAATTTATTTTTATTTTTATTTAGGAGGTATCTTTATGCATGAACTTGATGGCATCAGTAGCGGCCAGCAAACCAAAAGCCTGGCAATTAGCACACTGGCTTTTACCATTTGTTTTGCGGTATGGACGATTTTTTCCATTATCGGGATCAAAATCAAACAAAACCTGGGCTTGACCGACACTGAATTTGGTTTATTGGTCGCGACACCTATCTTAACAGGCTCTTTAAGTCGTATTTTTTTAGGCATCTGGACAGACCAGTTTGGCGGACGAATTGTTTATTTTGTGCTAATGCTGGCTACTTCTGTATCGGTCTATTTATTATCCATGGTATCCACCTACCCAATGTATTTATTAGCTGCATTAGGGGTAGGCTTGGCCGGAGGCTCATTTGCCGTCGGGATTGCCTATGTTTCGCGTTGGTATGATGCTGACCACCAGGGAACCGCATTAGGTGTCTTTGGTATGGGAAATGTCGGAGCTGCGGTGACTAACTTTGGTGCGCCTTTTCTATTGGTCGCATACGGCTGGGAAAACGTTGCCAAAATTTATGCTGTGGTCTTGTTCGTTATGGCCATTATTTTTTGGCTAACCACGCAAGAAGACCCTTTTACCAAAGCGCGCAAAGAAAGAGGCGAAAAAGTAAGACCTGCCTTAATGCAATTAGAGCCTTTAAAGCATTTAAGGGTGTGGCGTTTTGCAACTTATTATTTCTTTGTTTTTGGTGGGTATGTTGCTCTCGCTTTATGGTTGCCACGTTACTATATGGGGG
>DAOVWV010000068.1 GCA_030636485.1 Methyloprofundus sp. | reverse complement strand
GTATTGGTATACACTCAGTGAAGCAGAACGCGGATCCGCTTTTTACCAATTCTGGGTAAAAAAGGAAGCTTTTGTAAAAGCAGTAGGCAAAGGCATTACCTTGGGGTTAAATCAGTGCGTTATTAACCCTGATGATTTAAATGCCTTTTTGAGGGTGCCTGAGTTGACTGGCTTGGCAGATCAATGGCAGGTTTATACCTTAGAGCTGTCGAAGAGTGAATTTGCAGCCGTAGTGTGTGACAGAAAAAATGGAGCAGTACGGTTGAATAGATTGGCGTTTGCATGATCAATGTAAAAATGTAACGTCTCATTATCCACTGGCACGGAACAATACAAAAGTCCGTCATTCCTGCGTGCTACCCAATCAAGCATAGGTACAAGCTGTAGCAGGGTTCTATGTTTCCAGCAATGGATCCCCGATAAAAAACTTCGGGGATGACGGGTTACCCCACATGGTGGATCACTGATTAGTCACGCCATGTGGAACATGGGCAGTAGAGATATGCTCGGATGCCTCTTCGCAATGCTTTTTTTGATCATCAAAGAATATATCTGCGCCAAAGGCTTTTAAAAATTCTTGTTTGGGCATCCCCCCTAAAAACAGGGCTTCATCTATTCTAATGCCCCATTTACGCATAGTACGCACCACCCGTTCATGTGCGGGTGCTGAGCGTGCTGTCACCAGCGCCGTGCGTATCGGTGAGTCTTGTTCTTCAAATTGTGCCTGTATACATTGCAGTGCTTCTAAAAAACCTTTGAATGGTCCGCCACTAAGTGGGATTCTTGCCGATTTTTTTTCATTTTCTGTAAAAGCAGCTAATCCATGCTGCTGATATATCTGTTCAGACTGGTCAGAAAACAATACGGCATCACCATCAAAAGCAATCCGTAGTTGTTTTACATCGGCCTGTAGACCACTACCTGATAAAATAGTCGCCGCTGCATACCCGGCTTCTAACGCATTTCTGACATCATCATCATTGGCTGACAAGAATAAATGCGCACCAAATGCGGGAATATAACCATAAGGCGACATCCCGCTGGTAAAAGCCGCACGGCTAATATCTAAATTATAATGCGCGATGGAATTAAAAATGCGTAACCCTGTATCCGCACTATTTTGTGAAAGCAGAATAACTTCCACTAATGTCTGTTTATTCATGGATAAACTATTAATGGCGAGCAACTTTCTGACTAGCTCATAGCCAAACCCTGGATCTAGAATATCCTCTTCATGCTGTACCTGATACGCACAGTAAGCTTCCTTACCTTCCGTTTCAAATATCCGGTGCGACTCATCAAGATTAAATAAGGCTCTGGATGAAACCGCAATAACTAATTTCCCTTTAAATTCCATTTACATTGTTAAAGTATCCATCAGGTCAATCATAAATTCCATTTCATCATCATCAACCGTTTGCCACTGCTCAAAGCCTAAGCTTTCCAATACACCACGCCCTTTTGCATCATTATTCATATTGATGAGTATGTCATGTATTTTTTCACGCTGATCTAATAGTTTAGGGCCTATCATAAGCGAGTGGTGAATGACACTGATCTGGCTACGCACCAAAATGCGTAACTGGCTGCGAATCATCTTGGACAATTCATCATAGGATTCTGCTAAAAATATTCCGGCATCCGCTTCATTTTTGAGTAAATGTTTGGCGACGATAACATAGGTATCACTCGGAATTTCTTCAATATTAGTTTCATCTAAATCACCCGGTTCTAGCATGATCATGCCCATCATACGTACATCCGGATCATCTGTCACAGCAACTCTAAGACCTGACTCTAAATGCGCCACATCTTCTACATGATTATCCGCATTCACGGCAATAATCGCTTCATCCGATTCGCCCGCTGATTTGACCAAGGGTTTAAAGCCTTTTTCCCGCACCAGTTGAGCGGCATCAAAAGGGTTTGCATAAATTAAATCGACATTATCAGCCTCAATTGCATCACGCTGCTCATGAAAATCATTATACATTTCCAAGTGAATCGCATTGTCAGTCTGATTCTGTAACCAGGTATTGAAAATATACCAGCCCGAAAGATGAGAGGGTGTAAAATCGGGGCTAACAGTAAATTGGTAAGACATATAATTGCTCCGTCTTTAAAACAAAGTGGGATAAAGCTTGATACATTCTTCTACTTTTGTTCTTGATGGCTTACGACGTACCGAAGTATAACCAACCACTTCGCCGTCCCTTACATTTGGAATAACCGTCGCCTTAACCCAGTAATATCCGCCATCTTTACGTAGGTTTTTCACAAATCCTTGCCACTTTACTCCAGTATTAACAGTATCCCATAAATCCTTAAATGCAGCTGGCGGCATATCGGGGTGTCTTAAGATTGAATGTGGTGTATCAATTAATTCATCTTCCGTAAATCCGGACATTTCTATAAACGACTGATTAACATGTGTAATAACGCCTTCTTTATCCGTAGTAGAAACGATCAGTTTGCCATCAGGATAGGAAGTTTCAATTTCGGTATATAAAATTCGTCGCTTAAACCCACCATATAGGTCAAGGGTTACTTCCTGAAAATCACCAACAATATCTTCAGGATTCATATCATGCAACATACATTAACTCCTTTATTATATTATTTAAAATTACGTATAAAAATCAATTAAGCCAGGTATAAAATCTTAGCTTAATAATTCAAGAATATTTTCTGCCGCCCGTTTTACATCAAGAAAAATCAACCCTAATTTTGCGTTAGGTTTTGCTAGCACGGTTAGCACCGCCTCGTCGCCAGCATAAGTCATCAACACGTAGCCTTTATCACCCTTAATCAGTACCTGCTCTAATTCACCCCGTGCTAGTTCCTGAGCCGTCCTATCTCCTAATGAAAGCATCGCAGCACTCATTGCTCCTACTCTATCTTCATCCAGATTAGCAGGTAATACAGAGGCCATCATTAAACCATCGGTGGAAATAATACCGGATGCTTCGATATCAGCAGATGTCCCATTTAATTCATTTAACGTCGTCGTTAACATTTCTTCACGCATAGATTTCTCCTTTTTTTACAATTAAGTTATATTATTTATTTTTAGCGTAGCGGATACTTAACAGCCAAATCAGACTGATAAATTCGCTGTGCTTGAAATGTGGTATACCGGCAAGGGCAATGACAAACTGGTTTTTTCCAATAAACAAAGGCCAAAACCCTAACTGGCTATTACCGGATGCATTAACGATCGCCCATGCATGACTATTTAAGCCCATATTTTTCATTAACACCCCTGCCCTACGGTCATGAACAACATTGAGTTCAGCGCTGAGAGCTGATATTTCTTCTGCCACTTCATGAGGAAAACCATTACAGGCTAAATAAAAGCCTTGGTCATCGGCGAGCAGAATCTTACCTTCCTCTGAAATTTGACTGAGTAGTTCAGGCAAGCGCTCTTCCAAAGTCCCCGTGGGTGCTTCACGCTCTTCTTTAAGCCCTTGTACCCAGCCTAGTTGTTGACATTTTTGTAATAGAGCAATGCATTTATCAGGATCATCATTAGCCATTAAGACCTGTAGGCTCTCTATATTCAGTTTTGGTGTTTTTGCTTCCCCTAATAAGGTACGCAGAAACTGTCTAACCGGATCCTGCTCAACAGCAGACACTGCATAATAACAGCCGGCCGGAGTTAAATAGATATATAAGTCCTCCGCTAATTTAGCACCGCTCATTTAATTACTCCTCGTCTAAACCTGGATCTAGCGCAAACATCAATGCTTGTACTAAGATAGACACATCATGTTTTTCGCGTGCATCAACCGCAAAAACAGGCACTTTAATACCAATCTCCTGTAAATGCTGATGATACTCATCAATAGTAGGGCTGGTACTGATATCCATTTGGGTCACCCCAATTGCAACACCTGTTTTCTGTATAAAGCCATCAAATGAATTTAAAAAAAACTTCATATCCTTAAATGGATCACTACGTGAATTATCTAATAATAAAATCAGACCAATACCACCTGTCGTCAGAATATCCCACATAAAATCAAAGCGTTCCTGCCCTGGCGTACCATATAGGTGAATTTTTTCATTGTCGCCTTTTAAATTCATAATGCCATAATCCATGGCGACAGTAGTCTCTGCCTTCCTTTGTTTAGTCATATCACTCGCAGCTTCATCTGTTTTAATAAGCGGGACATCACTAATGGACGTAATTGCTGTCGTTTTACCGGCACCAACAGGTCCGGTAAAAATTATTTTATATTGACTCATTTTATTTAATTATTAACCCCGAAGCTTTTTCAAAATACGATTTAATAGACCTTTCTTCTTCCCTGTTTTTACAGCCGGAACTTCTGCTTCAAGCATACTATCAGCCTGTCTCTTCGCCTGCCCAAGAACTCCCGTTGCATAGGCTGCACTGACAAAAATAAAAACATATTGTGGCTTGATTTTTAGTATACGGATAGTCTCTTCAATTGACCTAGGGCTTGCTACCAGTAAAGCGGATATTCTCATTGCATGAGGCGTAACAACCAAACGTGTAAAATTTGGCCATTGCTTAAGAAAAACCGGCACAGATAAGTCAAGCGCAATAGGATAACGCCCCTTTGAAGTCCAACAGGCTAACTTCCATAAAAAGGCATTGATGTCATTGAATTTGTCTAACTCTGTTGAGAATACTTCCTTTTTAGGGTTTACTGCGGATAAAGTCATCGAACCCATATCTTCCCCACTCGTACCTGTATTAACGGCAACACCCGCAAAAGCACGTAACTGCTTATCATCGGCATCTATCCAGATTTCATTGCTATGCGGCAGTATTAGCAACGGCTTCCAACCAGATTTCAGTTTTAATATTTGCCCTTTATTCTTCGCAATTTTTACAGCGGATTGCACATAGCCTTGATAATATTGCTTTGGATTATAATTTGCATGACTCCACTGAGCAGGGTCACTAAAATCCACACCCGTAACGATGCCAATAAAACTCGAAAAATTCTGCTCATTTATCAGCATGGCAGCCTTATGTTTCTGAGTTTTTTTCTGTTCTTGTGGGTTTATAAAAACTTTTTTCTCGGCAGACAGTTCGTCAACTTTATGTTTCTGTTTAGGTGCTGGTTTGCTTACAACGACCTCTGACTTGGTTTCCTCTGCCTTAGGGGCAACGACCTCTTTAGGTTTAACTGTTTTTTTCTTATTTTTATTTTTAAGCCAGTTACCTGCTTCTTTAAAAGCAGCAAGCATCAGCTCTGTATTAATGGGCTTTTTTACATAAATTGTGTTTTCTATGCGCAATTCTTCTAATGATAAAATGATGACAGGTCTTAAAGGGACTCTTGCTAAACAGTGATCTAAAATATCCTTTGCCTTTATAGCATCCGCATCAATAATATCAATTTCTGCATTTTTTTCTTCAACAACCTGAGCGGTGCCTTTGCATGGCCCTTGCAAAAACATCAGCATTGTTTTATGAGTTCGACCATCCATTCCGTAGAGAGACACTGGCAGGAGTTTTTTGGATTTACTTTTCATTCTATTGGTTAAAATAAGAATTTAATGAATCCCAGGTCGTTTGCATGGGATGATTGATTTCAGATAGAGCAAACTTCATCTCATTAAAGGCATCAACATTTTTCGTTACTTTATATAATTCGAGTAGGTCTTCATGTAGTTCCATATAATCAGGACTTGCTAAAATAGCTGATTCCAGAGTTTCTCTCGCTTCATCCAGTTGACTGTATTCAATATAGTCCCGGGCAATCTGTAGAGGATCGTGATCTAAACTCTGCTTATCATCCGTTGGAGAAAACACTAATTCCATATTACTTTCTATGCCTGAAGTTAAGACAGTATAAATATTGCCTTGAATTAAACGATAGTCGGTTAAATAAGTTTGCAAACGCTGTAATAGTCCCGATGAGAGTTCATGTCTAACGCCTCCTAACATTCTCTGTTTGATTAAAAATCCAGCATCTTGTAAAACAACGAAAAAATCCACTAATGCCGCATATAATTGCTCCTCATTCTTTTGTTCATAGCAAAGGCTGATACGTTGCAAATGAACAAATAAATCCCTGGGCTTTCTTAATATCAAGGCCGTCAGAAAACGGAGCATTAAAGGGTTTGCCCCCTCTTTATGCAATAATTTTTTGCTCGGCAATAAAAATACCGGTTCAATGAATTCAAATTCAGCTAAATCATGCCTATTTTCTTCACTGCCAGTCACTAATAAATAACTTTCACTCATTTAAATAATTCCTTACCAATCTACATAAGGATTTTAGCTTAAGCTAGATATAATACTAGTCCTTTTAAAGAAAATAAGCTCAATAATGCAATAAATGTAAAAGTATTCCTAAAAACCATAAAAAGGCATCAACACACTGTTAGCTATTGATTATTGTTTTAAGTAAATTAGAAAACCCTAATGCATAATATTATTCAGGGTTTAAACTGCAATGATAATAACGGTATACACGTTCGTTAAGGTGATTGCCTAACGCATTTCTCCCGCTTTATCTTGAGTTTCTATGAGTGCTTATTATTAGATTCCTGGTCTTTCTGCATAAACGACTCATACAACATAAAAACCACACCGACGGTAATGGCTGAATCAGCAATATTAAAAATGGGCCAATGATAGCTCTGGTAATAGACATCTAAAAAATCAATGACATAACCATATATGACACGATCAATTAAATTACCAATGGCACCGCCTAGAATTAGGCTTAATGAAATTGCAGATAAGATCTCATGCCGTTTCAATTGCTTTATCCAGACGATAAGGCCAATACTAATTGAGGCGGCAAGTATTGCGAAAAACCAGCGCTGCCAGCCGCCAGCCTGGCTCAAAAAGCTAAAAGCGGCACCATAATTATGTGCATAAGTGATACTGAACCCCGGAAAGACAGGGATCGATTGATACAAGCTCATGTTGGTATCAACCCAGATTTTACTGAGCTGATCTAGTATTAAGATTAACCCAGACAGCCATAGCCATTTCATCATCATAATTTGCTTTAAAAAGGTAAAAGATGGACATTGGTGGGCAAAAAAACTGCCCACCCTACAGCTTATATAACTTATATTAATTGTCGTGACGCTTTACAACAGAACTTACGCAAACTGCCGGACTTCACCTTCACCTGCAATATTTTCCACACAGCGCCCACATAGTTCAGGGTGCTCAGTATGACTGCCTACATCTTCACGATAATGCCAGCAACGCACACATTTTTCATGTTCAGATGCTAGAACTTTGACTTTTAAGCCCCCTAGCTCTGTTGCAATCGCATCACTGTCTGCATCTTGCATAGGTAAAACGACAGCTTGAGAGGTAATAAAAACAAAATGTAGCTCATCCGCCAGTTTATTAAGTACCGATGCATATTCTTCATTGCAGTACAAAGTCACTTCCGCATTCAGTGAAGCACCAATAACATCTGCTTTGCGCATCTGTTCCAGCTCTTTACTCACAGCCTCGCGTACCGTCATAACAATGTCCCAGTCGGCCGGCGAAATTAATGCATCCTCGTCAAATAGAAACAAGCCTTCATACCAGGTCTCAAGGTGCACAGACTCACTACGCTCACCTGGCATATATTGCCAAATCTCATCTGCGGTATAGC
>DAOVWV010000057.1 GCA_030636485.1 Methyloprofundus sp. | reverse complement strand
TCACCATGCAACAAGTGATGCTAAAAGAGTCGTTTAGCCCTTTTGTTGCATGGCAAGAACAGGAAAATAAAATACCTTATTGAATTTACTCGCTACTTTTAGTGGTGGTGTCTGTGTTTTCTGCTTTATCTCTGATTTTTATTAGCCAGCCATCTTTTGCTTTGCACTCCACTGTGTTGTTTGCCTTGAGGTGGATGCGTGCATATTTTCCAGTCAAAGACGCAGGCAATGTGGCTGAAACAGCATAAAAGCTATTTTTATCCACTATGTTAAGCTTTAATGGTATATTTTTAGCTGTGACTTTAATTGTCGTTGGGTCTGCATAGCCCGAAACCGTGAACGAAATCTCTGATTCAGGGTCGGCTTCTGCTTTATGAGGCGGTGTAAACGTTTTAAAACGGGGTTTTTTACAGCCTGAATCAATATTTCCTGAATTATATGCAAAAGCTGAAGCCGTAAAGCCAACACTGGCAATTAAACTGGCTAATATTAAAGAATTTTTTATCATTATTATGTCCTCTATGTGTCAAGCAAAGGTATTTTAAGGTGAAATTTACTGTGCTGTTATGTAAGGTATACTTTTTGAGTGTGCTTGGGTTTTTAATGTACAGCTTGCAAGAAGCTCTAGAATTCTATTCCTTAGTTCTTGTGAAGAAGCTAAGGAAATAATAAAAACACTTCCTTAACTCAGCTAGTCGCAATAGCTACAAGGCTTATCTTAACATGCCAATAAATAATTTATCACTAAGTCCTTATCTTGACTATATAAAAAATTGCACTAGACTTTATAACATATTAAATTTTATGCCCGTTAAGAGAATCTCCCTCCTATGTATAAAAAACACAGACCTTTATTAACAGCACTTATTCTTGTCAGTTCATTCGATGCGACTGCTTTAGGTATTAACGGTAATTCTGCCTCGAGTAAACCTGTTGCTTTGGATGATCATATTTCTGTGGTCATTGGTACTTTTACCATAGCAGAAGGTAATACGAGTTCTAATGACCTGTACGGTATCAGCTACTCACTCAATGGCTCATGGGTAGGGAGATACGGCACAATCACTAAGTTCAGCTCAGACGGTGAATTTACCTACGAGCTTTTCAACAGTACAACGAATGCAGATCTACCCGCTGGAGGTGTCGGTGTTGAACGCTTTACCTATACTTATATTAATGGGAGGGAGCGTTCGGATACGGCAGATATCGTTATTGATGTTAACGCTAATCCGAATGTTAAGCTTGAAGTGCCTATCGCAGTAGATGATTATATTTCAACAGTAGCGGGTGTCTATGTAACGGCAGGAGGTAATGTTGGCTCTAATGACCGTTACGGTACAATCTTTACATTAGGTGGTTCATGGGTGGGGCAATATGGTGTTATTACTTCGTTTGACTCGGCGGGAGAATATAGCTATGAGCTTTTCTCAAATATCACTAACGCCAGTCTGCCTGAAGGAGGGGTGGGTATTGACCGCTTTACCTATACTTACTCAAATGATAAAGGGCAATTTGATACGGCAACGTTAATTATTGATGTTAATGCTGACCCTAACTCAACGACTGGCTCAAACACACCTATTGCACGGGATGATAATATCACCGCCATCCCTAATAAAATTTCTTCGGTGACTGGTAATGTTACGAATAATGATAGCAATGGTGATTATGTATTGCTTACCAGTTCATCAACGACGGATTATGGCTTACTCTTATTAAATCCAGATGGTAGTTATACGTATGAGCTCTATGAAACATCAACTAATGTTATTGAGTTAAAGGCAGGGGAAGTGGTTCTTGATGAGTTTGAGTATCAATATCATGCAAATTCAGGGGCTAGTACTACTGCGAAATTAACAGTGCAAATTATCGGTAATCCAGTTGATGGTAATGGGGATACTGTTTTTGGGCTGCCTGCTGATGAGCCTTACGATAATGTCGATATAGAATTCAATAACCGTTCGGTCGATGCAACGCCGCTCAACTCGGGGAGAAATATCAAAGGTCATTTACACGACTCGGGTGACAAAGACTGGTATGCTCTATCGAGTGCAGGTAATGAGATTATTACTCTGGAAGTTTGTCCTAAAGGCGCGAGCTGCTTCGGTAAAAAAAGCTGGGTGCTTTATGTCTTTGATAGTGACTTACTAGCTGAATATAACTATATAAAAGATGATGGAACCATAGGTAATTCTATGGAAGAAAAGAAATTTACATTTCGTCGCTGGGTTACTGAAACAGGAGGGGATACAGATTTGCTCGGCAACACGATTATTACAAGGACTGAGGTAGGAGAATCAAATCATATGTACCTAGCTTATAGAGCTGATTTTTTTGAGGGTGCATTGATTGGTATTGTTGACCCCTGTTTTGATACCTTAAACTCCGTTGATATTGGGGTTGGTGATGGAGCAAGGAATTACTTAATTGCCATCTCTTCACCTTTAAGAGGCCAGGATAATGTGGAGCCGGGTGAGCAGGAGGCGGAAGGCGTTTCCCCTTGTGGTGCGGGTTCCGCTGTCTTAGAAACACTGAGTGTCTCTGCAGGTGGAAGGGATATAGACAGTTTGGGAGTTGAATTCGTAAGGCCCTATACGACGACTAGGCAATATATCAGTGTTTTTCCAAACAGTGATGATCAGTATGCCATAAGAATCACTGGTACAGGCCTTAATCCTTTATTGATAGAAGAGGCGGCGGCAAGGTCTGCTAGCGTAGATCTAGAGGCAGGTACGCTGGAAATTCCTAGGGTACGCGTCGGAAAAGACACGTATCGTGCGACTTTGGAGCTGGATAAGCGGGCGCAAAAGTCAAATGATAATACACTTAATTTTATTTTGTCAGACCTTGAGGCGCTTAGTGTCGAAGAAGTGGTGGATGCATACCGTGCCACCTACAACCCTGAGGATAAGACAGTGATGATTCCTCGCGTGACCGATAGTAATACTGGCAAAGGCTATTCGGTTATTTTGCAATATCATGCCAATAAAGACAAGGCATGGCTAGAAGTCATTAGTGTTCAGGAGATTAAATAATATACTTCGCGCGGTTACGGTGGCCGCGCGAAGTAGATAGCTGGGATGGTGGATTAAATAATTTAAGAATGTGTATGAATTCAGGGGCTAAAAATATCAGGCATTAAGGTAAATATCCTGACAGCTTATTAAATTAAGCTGTGATATAATGAATATATTTGTCCAAGCCTTAAATATTTGGGAGTTGCAATTCGTGCTACCTGTTAACACTCGCCGTTCAGTCATGACCTTATTTTCCTCACCTACTTGCGCATTAAGCCATTGTGCAAGACTTGCTTTACACGAAAAAGGTGTGACGGCAGAAATTGAATATTTTGATCCCAATGATCCACCTGAAAGTCTGCTGGAATTAAACCCCAATGGTACATCACCGACATTAGTCGAGCGCGATCTGGTTTTATATGATTCCCGCATTATCATGGAGTATCTGGATGAGCGCTTTCCTCATCCCCCTTTGCACCAGATGGATCCTGTTTCACGTGCCTATGCGCGTATGGTGATTAAACGTATTGACCAAGACTGGTATCGCCTGTTGGATGAAGTCTTGAACTCAGGAGAGAAAAAGTCTGCACGTGCTAAAAAAATGCTTAAGGAAAGCTTGATTGCCGCAACGCCATTATTTGCAGCAAATGAGTTTTTTATGAGTGAGGATTTTTCGTTAATTGACTGCACTTTAGCTCCTTTATTATGGCGTCTGTACAGTATAGGTATTGACTTGCCGGAAAGTGCGAGCGTCATTAATGCATATGCTCAGCGTATATTTAGTCGCGAGGGCTTTATGGCGAGCTTAAGCGAGGAAGAGCAGGAAATGGTTAAGCCACCAGGAAAAAAATGACACCACTAAAGCCTTATTTAATTCGCTCTATCTATGAATGGGTTATTGATAATCAATTGACCCCGCATTTACTTGTTGATGCTACGCACCCACAGGCTGTAGTACCTGAGGGGTATGTTGAAGACGATAGAATCGTGTTGAATGTTCGCCCAGAGGCGATACAAGGCCTATCATTAGGAAATGCACTGATTGAATTCAGTGCCTATTTTAATGGGCAGCCTATGAATATTCAGGTGCCTGTTGTTGCTGTTTTGGCAGTATATGCAAAGGAAAATGGCAAAGGCATGGTTTTTGATCCGGAAGAGGAGGAGTCTTCTCCGCCAGAAGACCAGCCGCCTTCACGACCACATCTGCGTGTGGTTAAATAAGGTGATTTCTTTTCCGACAATCACCTAAATATGATAAAAAAGCCTGAGTTTTTGAAAACTCAGGCTTTTTAGCTTAAGAGCTATGCTTACAGCCATGGTTTGGCTACCGCTCACTCGAAAGTAAAGTAGGACGGTCAGTGCTGTCCGTCCTACAATTAAATGGGCTTAGCCAGAAAAATTTTGCGTAGCAAAGTCCCAGTTAACCAATGCCCAGTATGCTTCTAGATATTTAGGGCGCGCATTACGGTAATCAATGTAATATGCATGCTCCCATACATCGCATGTTAGCAAGGGAGTTTGCCCCTCTGTTAAAGGACATGCAGCATTGCTGGTGCTGACCAATTCCAGGCTGCCATCGGCATTTTTAACTAACCAGGCCCAGCCAGAACCAAAAGTCGTTACGGCACATTTTGTAAAAGCTGCTTTGAAATCAGCAAATGATCCAAAGGTCGCGTTAATTGCATCCGCTAAAGCGCCTGTAGGCTCTCCGCCACCATTGGGTGATAGACTGTTCCAATAGAATGTATGGTTCCAGACCTGTGCTGCATTATTAAAGATACCGCCCGTAGCGCGTGACATTAATGTTTCTAATGTTGCACCTTCAAACTCAGTGCCAGGCACCAGGTTATTTAAGTTGGTAACATAGGTCTGGTGATGTTTGCCGTAATGAAACTGCAATGTTTCTTCAGAAATGTGTGGTGCCAAAGCATCTTGCGCATAAGGTAAGGCAGGTAATTCGTAGGTCATTTTCTTTCTCCAGGATATAGTGTAATTAAAATATTAACAAAGCCGCTCAAGTAACTTAATTAGTATGTTCATTGGTGATATACAGGTGAGTATAAGTGATTACACCCATAATAACCAAGTATTTTACTAAAGTATTACATTTTGCTGAAATAATTTATTTTTTTCAGCAAATAATTGCACAACGAGGCATCACTCGCATAGTGTGTTAATGGCTGATTTATTGGCTCTTGGCAGTCCTTTAGTCCTTTTTATCATATTCAACTTTATATCCATCGGTACGCATTTTAGTTTTACTATATTCAGCTCCATCAGGATTTTCCTCGTCATTTTGATCCTGCTTAGACTCTTCCTCTTCCTCTGGCGCATTAATTGATGCAATAAAGTCATTAAACCAGGGCTGTGTTTTTGCAACCTGCATATCTGCATCATTTATAATATCTTCTTCATCAGGCAGGTTCTTGTAGTCACGCGCCAGCTCTAGTGCTTCTTTACATGCATCAAAGTCACCTGATATGGCATGTAGGCATGCAAAATTATAAGAAGCAACGCCCTTATGAATGCTATTGGCAAGGGTTAGTTTTTCTTTGGCTAATGCATAGCTGGCTGCTTTTTTCGTCTCATCTTGTAGAGCCGCTAGTTCAATTAAAGTAACCCCCCAGTCCAGGGCGGCAGCAAGGTAGTCCTCTTTTGCCACTAAGCAGTAGGAGAATTTTTTACCCGCCTCTTCATAAAGTTCTTTAGCTTCATCGCCTTGTTTTAATCGAGCGCTATATAATAGTGCCATCCCCCAGTTATAAAGTGCATCCTTAAAGGCAGAACTGTCAGATGGAATCAGACTATAAACATCTATTGCTTCTGAGAATAATTTTACAGCTTCCGTTGTATCTTCAGTTTCTCGTGCAGTCAGTACTTTTTTATTTGCAGTTTTTACCTTAGCTTTACTACCAATTAAGTCAAATAAGCCCATGTTTTTCCTCTATTACCTTAATTATTATTTTAATTTATTTGTGTATCCACAAAATCATTCGTTTGCAAGAGCGCATATGCAGTGAAAAAATAAGTATATTTAACTGCTTATAATAAAGCGAACTGCATCTAAGCGCAATTTAGCATCGTTAATATACCCATGAGAAGCAATTGCTCTTTCTTTAAATGCCTCTATTTCTTCTGTTTTTATTCCGGGGTTCAGCTTGCTTAATGCATCTAGACGCTTTATTTCCCTTGCTAACGTTTGCAGCATGTCGGTACCAGCAGTATTCATAATGTCCTGCATTTGATTTTCTGCCTGCCGTTCAGCAGTGGCAATCATAGCATGAATATTGTTTTTCTCCCCCGCCATAAAGGCAGTGATTTGTTCGGCTTCTATCTTATCATCAAGTTCCAGCAGATCATCATGCAAAACCCGTTCTGTTAAATCCTGCCGTTTTTGATCAATCAGTATTCTAATTGGCGTTGCTGGTAAAAAACGACTTAATTGCAAGTTCAGTGGAGCACTGCACTCAATTAAAAACAGGCACTCCAATAGATACTGCCCAGCAGCTAATTCCTCATGCTTAACAATGCTGATAGCTGCATTGCCAATATTATCAGACAATACCAGGTCCATAGCGGCAACAACCATGGGGTGCTCCCAGCTAAGATACTGCATGTCCTCTCTTGCCAAGGCAATATTTCTGCTAAAGGTGACTGTCATGCCTTCTTCGGGGACATGGGGGAAATAGGTGTCACGCTGGGTCTCGCCCATCTGTAAAATAGCACAGTTGTCAGAATGGTGCTCTGAGTCCACGCCAAAGCAATCAAAAATATCCTCCATATAGTGCCATAAGGCGGGGGTGTCGTGCATAGCTTGAACATCAGCAATAAGCTGCGCGGCCTGCTCTTTGCGGCAGGAGTTTAGCTCTAAGAGTATGTCCCGTGATTGGTGCATCTCTGCCTCAATCTTCTGTATAAGTGTTGCAGTATCGTTTACCAGTGCATCCAGGCCATCCTGTTGCTTGTTCGCACAGACTCGCTCAACATGTTGCTGCTGTATGCGATAGACTTCACTCGCGGCATTGCTGTTTGCCTGAAACAAGTGTAGTCCCTCAGCATACCAGCGACAAAGGCTGTGTTGCTGACTGCCTATAATATAGGGAACATGGATCTTAATGATATGGTTTTGGCCAATCCGGTCTAGCCGTCCAATCCTTTGTTGCAATAAATCCGGATTTTCAGGTAGATCCAATAAAATCAAGTGATGTACAAACTGAAAGTTACGGCCTTCGCTGCCAATTTCCGAGCAAAGCAGTAGCTGCACCTGGGCATCCGGGTCAGCAAAATAGGCGGCCGCTCTATCACGCTCGACGATAGTCATACCTTCGTGAAAAGCAGCTACCTTTAGCGCATATTTATCACGTAATGTTTTTTGTAAGGCAAGTACTGTTGTTGAGTGCTTGCATATCAATAGCACCTGTACATCCTGAAGTTTTTTTAATTGTGCTACCAGCCAGTGCAGATAAACGGCATCGTTGTTCTTGGTGTCGCTATTTTGTAAAGGGTAGGCATAAAACTCCCGCTCAGGGAATCCCTGCACTACTTGGCGTGAATTCCTAAACAAAATGCGCCCGGTACCGTGCCGGTCTATCAATTGAGTGATCACCTCATCCCTTAAAGTATCATCAGCGACCGTTAGTGAAAAATCGGCGTATAGTTTTTTATCTATTAATTGTTTTAACAGTTCTGTATTCGATTCATTCAGTGTATTCTTATTAACTATTTTTTTTGCTAAGTGGGCAAGCGGTTCAAATGCCTGTTGCTCGGCTAAAAAAACCTGAAAATTATGGAACCTGTCTGCATCGAGTAATCTTAGTTGAGCAAAATGTGTTTGCTTGCCTAGCTGTTCAGGCGTTGCCGTTAGCAAAATCAAGCCATCCACACGTTGTGCTAACTGCTCAATAAATAAGTAGTCATCACTCGCTTCATTCTCACTCCACTGTAGATGGTGCGCTTCATCAACCACGACCACAT
>DAOVWV010000187.1 GCA_030636485.1 Methyloprofundus sp. | reverse complement strand
TTGGCGAGATCACCTCCGGCCTACTGGGTGGTTTTCCGGGCAGCACAGTTAAATATACTGGCGGTATAGGTACCTATAGCCAATATGACAACCAAGAATACAAAGACGTACCTAGCAAGGCATGGTGGAACACCACCCTTATTCCATCGCCGTCAACACTACAGCCAACCAATACCTACTATAGCGGCTATTCAGAAATTATCTTCAATGCCACCACCAATGAGGTCTACTCAATACCCTTCAGCGACCGTTTTGGCCAAGGCCCACTAATGCAAACCCAACTTTGTAATGGGCTGGTGGTAGACACCTGGGTAGTGAACATTGGCAAACCACTATTTATTATTTAGGTGCAGCTTAACTCGTAAGTTGGATAAGCGGAGCATTATCCGACATTTCTCGGAATAATTAATCAGTTCCGATGATTCCGGTATTTGTGTTGTGATGGTGGAATGAGTTATCTCTTTTCCACCCGACAACGGCTGGATGATCATGTCGAGACCATTACAATCGTCAGCCTACTTCACTGATAACAGGATAAATTGAGTTAATGCGTAGGTTGCATACTCCGCGCGGTTAAGTTTTCGGTTTTATATTGAGTTGATTTTTGTTGAGAGCAAGGCACTGAAATAAGCGCGAAGCACATGGATGTGCAAGTGTCGCTTGAAGCAGGATGCTGGTTGCGACCATAGCAAACTACGAAACTATTTCAGCAACGCAGTTATCAGCAAAAATCAGCCAATAGAAAACCGAAAACTTGGCCGTGCGGAGTATAAGCTCCCAGTAAATATAACGACACCGTCGAACTTAATAAAATGAATAAAACAGTATTAGTAACAGGTTCTAGTCGAGGTATAGGAAAGGCAATCGCTTTATATCTGGCTAACAAAGGCTATAACTTGGTTGTACACTGCCGCAGCAAACGCGCAGCAGCCGATGAAGTTGCCGCTGAAATTACAGCAATGGGACAGTCCGCTAGAGTATTACAGTTTGATCTAAGTGATAGACAGCAATGCGCAGAACTATTGACTCAAGATGTGGAGCAACATGGGGCTTATTATGGTGTGGTTTGTAATGCGGGAATATCGGCTGATAATGCTTTTCCGGCTTTAACGGGGGATGAATGGGATTCGGTGTTACATACCAATTTAGATGGTTTTTATAATGTATTACATCCCTTAATCATGCCTATGGTCAGACGACGGAAAGCAGGTCGAATCGTCACCTTATCATCTGTTTCAGGTGTCATGGGTAATCGAGGACAAGTTAATTACAGTGCAGCCAAGGCAGGTATTATTGGTGCGACCAAAGCATTAGCTTTGGAATTGGCAAAACGTAAAATCACTGTCAATTGTGTCGCTCCGGGGTTAATTGATACTGAAATGCTAGAACAACTACCACTAGATGAAATCAAAAAAATGATTCCACTCAGGCGGGTAGGTGAAGCTAAAGAAGTTGCGGCTACAGTTAGTTTTTTATTATCTGAAGATGCCGCATATATTACCCGTCAGGTTATTTCTGTTAATGGAGGATTGTGTTAATGAAGCGGGTGGTTATAACCGGTATGGCAGGACTAACACCGATAGGGAATGATTGGGCAACCGTCGCACAAAACCTTAAAACACAAACCACTGGCATTAAAACAATGGATGAATGGGATAAATATGAAGGATTAAATACCCGATTAGCCGCCCCCGTTGATTTTACCAGGCCCAAACATTACACCCGTAAACAGGTCAGAGGTATGGGCAGAGTGGCCATGTTGGCAACTTATGTTTCAGAATTAGCGCTACAAGATGCCGGGCTATTAAATGATCCTATTCTACGCAGTGGCAAAATGGGGGTAGCTTACGGCAGCTCCTCAGGTAGTTTTGACGGGCTGATCGACTTTACCAAAATGCTACTGAATAATGACAAAGGTAGCTTAAATGCAACTTCTTACATTCGCATGATGGGGCATACCTGTCCCGTTAATATAGGCCTGCATTTTGGCATTAATGGACGTATTATTCCCACTTCTAGCGCCTGTACCTCTAGTAGTCAGGGCATAGGGTATGCTTATGAAACTATTAAATACGGCATACAAACGCTCATGGTCGCAGGTGGAAGTGATGAATTATCCGCCTCTCAAGCGGCGGTTTTCGATACCTTATTTGCAACCAGTTTGCGTAATGATGAACCGCATAAATCCCCCAGACCATTTGACAAAGATCGCGATGGCTTGGTGATAGGCGAGGGCGGCGGTACATTTATTCTAGAAGAAAGAGAACACGCCCTTAGCCGTGGCGCGCATATCTATGCAGAAATTGTAGGCTTCGGCACTAATTCAGATGGTTTACATGTCACTCAGCCAGACAGTGACAGTATGCAAGTGGCTATGCAACTGGCCATGCAAGATGCCCGACTTAATGCATCCGCTATTGGATATATCAGTGCACATGGCACATCTACAGACAGAGGGGATATAGCCGAAAGCCAGGCAACTGCCGTGATTTTTGGTAACAAAACTCCAATTAGTTCAATCAAGAGTTACACAGGGCATACATTAGGCGCATGTGGAGCCATAGAAGCATGGGCAGCAGTCAACATGATGAATGAAGGCTGGTTTCACCCTACAGCCAATTTAGATAATATCGACCCCCAATGCGCGGAGTTAGATTATATAAAAGGTGATGTTCGCAAGCTAGAATGCGATTATGTCATGAGCAATAATTTTGCCTTTGGTGGGATAAATACCTCGTTGGTTTTTAAGCGGGTTTAAGCTGACTTAAGTAGTGTTCTTTAGTTTAAAGTCATGGTTAGTTGTGGTTGATATGAACAAGTATCAGAGTATTATGTATTAATAATACAAAAGGAAGTCCTAAGAGTCTGGTCTCTTAATTCAGTATCAATTGATACCTTGAAATTGACTATGGCTTACAAAAAATAACGATTAAAGGTATATTTTAATGTTTCAGGATTTTTTAAATTTTCTTTTCAGTCCTCAAGGGTTTATGCCACATGGTTTCTGTTTTCAGTGGCAACCAATAATTCTGTGGTTAACCGTTGTATCCGATCTAGTTATCTTTCTGGCATATTTATCTATTCCCGTTGCCTTAGGTTATTTTGTCTATAAACGCAAAGACCTGGAAAATAGGTGGCTGTTTACTCTTTTTACAGCCTTTATCTTTGCCTGTGGTATGACGCATTTTTTGGCTGCTGTTAATGTCTGGTTTCCTCTGTATGGACTGACCTCTGTTGTCAAGCTAATGACAGCACTTATATCGCTGGTGACTGCGATACTATTATGGCCTTTGATACCTATTGCACTGCGAATTCCCAGTCCACATCAGCTACAAGCGGCTAATCAGGAATTAAAAGATTTAAATGCTTCTCTTGATCAACAGGTTCATAAACGTACATATGAATTACAGAAAAGCCAAACATATTTACAACATACGCTTGCTGTAAGCCCTTCTGTAATCTATACCCTAAAGCCTACAGGCAATGCCTCCTCACCCTTCAGGGTTAGTTTTATCTCAGAAAAAATCACGGAAATGACTGGTTTCACTCCTGAGGACTGGTATCAAAATAAATCCTTATGGATTGATCATTTGCATCAGGATTATACTAAACATGCATTGGAAAATATGTCGATTTTGATGGAGCAAGGTTCCTTTATTCATGAATACCAGTTTAAGAAAAAAAATGGAGAATATTGCTGGATTAGAGATGAATTGATAGTCGAATATGATGAAAAAAATAATATTAAAGAGGTGTTTGGTTCGTGGTCGGATATTAGTCTCTATAAAGAAACAGAAGCGGATTTGAGAATTGCTGCAACTACTTTTGATAGTATGCAGGCCGTTATTATTACAGATGCTCAGGCCAATATAGTGCGTGTAAATAAAGCCTTTACTGAAATGTCAGGATTTTCAGCGGACAGTGTGTTGGGGAATAATCCGAGAATTCTAAAATCAGGACGCCAAGACAAAGAATTTTATAAAGATCTATGGAAAAAATTATTGGGTACTGGATATTATGAAGGGGAATTCTGGAATCGTAAGCAAACAGGGGAAATTTATCCGGTGATGCAAAGTATTACCGCTGTTAAAGATGATCAAGGTGAAATTACGCATTTTGTTTCAGTATCTAGCAATATTACCGAGCAAAAAGAAAAGGAGATGGAAATTAAGGCACTCGCTTATTATGACGTGCTTACTCAATTACCTAATCGCCGATTGTTAACGGATAGAATTGAACAAGAGATGAGGGTAGCCGATAGAAATGGTTTGTTTGGATCGCTCATATTTTTAGACCTGGATGATTTTAAATTACTAAATGACTCCGCAGGACATCATGTCGGGGATAAATTGTTATGTCAGGTGGCAGAACGCATCAGATTGCATTTGCGTGCTGAAGATACGCCAGCAAGACTTGGTGGAGATGAGTTTGTGATCTTGCTACATGCCAATCATAAGAATATACAGCAAGCATCTGAGCAAGCGATGATTGTGGCGACAAAAATCTTAAAGGAACTCAATAAACCTTATATTCTGAATAACACAGCGATGCACTTTTCATCCAGCATTGGCATC
>DAOVWV010000190.1 GCA_030636485.1 Methyloprofundus sp. | reverse complement strand
GTGTTGCTGTTTCCAGGCTTTCACCATTACGGATATAGACTCCCCGCTTTGCCGACTGCCCTGTGCCAACCATGATGGCCGTTGGTGTGGCAAGGCCGAGCGCGCAAGGGCAGGCAATTAATAGTACCGTGACTGCATTGCTAAAGGCAAAACTGAAAGGCGCGCCTGCCAGTGTCCAGGATGCAAAGGTCAGTGCGGAAATGCCCATGACACTGGGGACAAAGACGGCGGAAATTTTATCGACCAGTTTTTGTACCGGTAACTTGGAAGCCTGAGCATGATCCACCATGTGGATAATGCCGGCTAATACGGTATCCATACCAATCGCTGTGGCTTTGATGGTTAATAATCCCGTGCCGTTAACACAGCCACCAATGACTGTATGACCGGTTTCCTTGATCGCTGGGATGCTTTCTCCGGTCACCATGGCTTCATCAACCGTTGAAATACCCGACGTTACCTCACCATCGGTGGGGATTTTTTCGCCAGGGCGAATCAGCAGGATATCACCCAGTGCTATATCATCGGCACTGATGGTTATTTCCTGGCCGTCTTTTAGTAGCGTGGCGGTTTGGGGTTGTAAATCAACCAGTTTTCTAATCGCTTCGCCTGCTTTTCCTTTGGCATTCTCTTCCATATAACGCCCAAGCAGAACAAAGGAAATAATGCTGGCTGCGGCTTCAAAATATAAGTGCCCTCTACCTCTTAATAGGGCAGGTATGCTATAGCCATAAGCGGAGCCTACACCAATGGCGATTAGGCTATCCATGTTTGCCTTACCCATTTTTGCCAGTAACCAGGCTTTAGTGAAAAAGCTACTTCCTGCGGCAAACACAACAGGCGTTGTGAGTGCAAATTGAAACCAGTGAAAAAAACGTCCAGTGGGCATCACCATGCCAATTGCCACAACTGGGGCACTTAGGACGCTGGCCCAGATAAAACGTTTTTTAGCGCTGGCCAGGCGCTGGTGCTCCTTTCTTATAAGCTCCTGACGCTGTGATAGCGTATCCATTAGATTTGCTTTATAGCCCACTTTATAAATGATTTTCGCCATATCCTGGCGTGTTAAACGGCCGTTAGCGGTAGCGATGGCCGATGCAAAATTGACTGTCGCATCATGTATGCGTGGATCCCGCTTTAAGGACATTTCCAGTAATAGTGCACATGATGCACAGCTCATACCTTCTATAGCCAGACTTATATCTTGTAAGGGGATACTTAAGTCTTCAATAATATTGCTTTGGGGGAGGGTGATTTTTTTCTTGCCGATATTACCCAGAACCATATCCAGTATGGTTAACAGGTTTTTTTTAGGCAGTCTCTTGTGATCAAAATAAAGGGTCACGGAACCAATTTCAGGAACTGATTTGATAGACTTTATTTCCGGGCGCTTCTTTAAAATAATCTCAAAAATATAAGTTCGCTCGGGATCTTTTTCCAGTATAGGGACATGAATTCGAATACGGTTTTTAAGTTCATGAGCGAGCTCAAAGTTTTTAGGCTGAAGGGGCTGGGTCATAGTGTGCCTGGGATCTATTGGTTTTTAGTGGTTTTGGAACGAATAAATAAATACATGAGATAAAAAATGGTGACCCACTGATAACGATATTTCATTGGGGATAATAGCCATTTTTTAGTAATCAGTTTCCAGTGGGTTTTAATGAGAAACAGCACTAAAACATCATTGAAAAAGGTAATCAGGGTTTTTTCAGGGTTAGCAAGAATTTCAGGTTTTTTTTTCAGGCCAAATTTTGTCAATATACCAATGGCCTGAGCGGTTTCTTTGGTTTCGGTATATTTATCTTTAGCCCAGCTAATACCTTTCCAGTCAGATTGCATGATACTTGATTTAATATCTCGCGCTGTTATCGGACTTACTTTGGCTTTAAAAAAACCTTTATTTTCAAGTTCCGAGAGTAAAGTCATGAGTTGTTGTGCAAGCTCGGTAAAAGAAAGGCTCTCTTCTACAAAGCGAATGGAAAGCTTCTTTTTATTTCTGAATAAATTAACCCGGTAGACACCGTCAATATCTGCAATTGCATTTGACAGGGTTGGAGCAACATCGGGGCTACATAAGCATTCAGGAATCTGGAAGCGTACATGGCCAGAAGATTGGTAGCGTAAAATAATTTCTTGTTGTATAGACATGTATGTAATAGAAAGAATTTCGATTTAGAAATCAGGATTCAGTAACTGGTGTAAGAGTTGGTGTTTTTCTGGCATCTCATAACCAGTTTGTACTTTGATCTATACCCAGGTAGCCCTGAAAATTGACAGGCTTTATCTGCATTTACCCGTGAATAATGAGAGGTTACCTTTAGTCTTTTTAACTATTTAAATTATAGGACTTATTGTGTCCTACAGTATATTTGAGGGGCATCGTCTTAAGTTAACTCATTATGACCAGAAAAGCGATAGGCTGTTATAGCACTTCTATGCGAGCTAAAACCCTACGTCCTGCAGAATTCTGTCATGGGTTGCAGGTAAATTGAAAGTGCAGGCCAAAGGCCTGCCCCTATCAATATGTGAGCTATTTCTCGCGTGCGTTCCTATGCCGTCTAATCTTTATTCGCTGCTTTCTTTGGTCTCCGCAACAATATCTTCCAGATTTTCTTTTTGCTGCAATACAAAGTCTTTACCTTTGTCGCCTGCCGAGGTGACGGAGGAAATGATTTCTTTTCTATATTTATGGGTATAGTATCCCGCGACCATGCCGATACCGACTAATAGAAGTGGATGTTTTGTAATTGTACTCATGATGGTTTTTCCTGTTTGTGCGCCTGCCGACATAATGGCACCTCTCATTAATGTAGTTGAAACTTCGTGCCCATCCATCCCTTTGTGGGCAATGTTTTTTGCATGCTTGATCGTTGTCGCAGCATGTTTGCTATGGTTATGAGCCATGGTTAATAGTCCAATAGTAATGTGGATAAAAGCTTATTTTGCAGCATCATCAGCGAGTAATTTATCTTCGTTGAGCATTTGATAAATTCCCTGGCAACCTTCACAGCAAAATTCTTTATTACCTTCTTTTGTGAGAAGAGTAAAGCCTTCGATTTCTACAGGGAGTCCGCATAAATCACATGATTTTTTTTCGATAGTCATAAATGTCAATAATATTTAGGGTAGATTCAATTTGGGGGGGGGCATAAACAAGCCAGGTTGTCGCAAAATAATAATAAATGAATCTCATCAACCATGACGATTTCGAGAGGCTTTTGCTCTTACTTGAGAAACTATAGCAGATATATGGGTATTTAGGAGGGGTAATTATTAAACAGTGCATTTTGTGGGGGAGGAGAATATGCACGGTAGATAATTAAAAAACAAAAATATCTTTAGCTAACAATTCCTTATGGGGACTGTTTGGACATTGAAATTAAGGGGGGTAATTCCCTGTTATTGATGACAATCGGCATCAGGGGGACAGGTTTTAGCGGGGCTATGATTGCTAGGCTGACTGTTGTTGCAGACTTTTGTTGATGCTTTCATTAGCGCAATGCGCATGGCTCCTGTCAGGCTGGAACCTATGCCTAAACGGGCTGCAACTGCCGGTAGCACAATAAATGAAGCGATGGCAAGGCCAGCGCCAATTAATATCGCGCCATTTGAAACTTGAGATTCTTGTTGTAGTAATTGTTGATTGCTCATATTTTGCCGGCTAATTAGGTTAATGATATTTTTTATAATACATACAAAAAATGCGCCAACTTTTAAGTCTTTGTTTTATTGGTAAAATATAGTTATTTTGCTATTAATCCCACATAAGAATACGGGATATAAGGCGACAAAAATGAGCTATATGACATAGTTTAATTTATCGGTGACTTACTTTTAAGCCTTCTGCTGATGTTTGTTTGAACTTGGGCCTGGCTCAGGAGAGGTTGGATAAATGTCAGCAGTTCTTCTGCATACATTATTTTATATGTGCGTGCATAATGAGTGATAATAGTCAGAGCTTTATCTTTTTCTTCCTCCTTGAGGGTGACAAAAAAACCTTAGTCTGTAATACCGTTCTTACTGAATTAAAAAGCACTAAAAATCAGCAAAAGGTGTTGTTATACTTCATGATTGCCATTTTTTGTGTACGGTCATTTGGTTTTTTTAAAATGAGAATTAGGCCACAACATCCAATTTGTCAACCCTGTAGACTGAGCACAACTTTGATTCTTTCAGGAAGGCATTATGAAACTCCGTACTACAATGCCATACACTTTATTGGCACTTCCTTTAATGATTGGAAATGTGATGGCAAACCCCAGTGACACTAAAATGTTTGGTGCAGCTGCTCCGTTTACCCTTGATAAACTTCCTGTGAGTCGATTGAAGAACAAGCTTGCCAGCTTGCCAGCTCCTGCCAGACAAAAAGCAATGAAGTGGTTACATAGCTTTAACTTTCCTGAGCATGACACGGAATTTCTTGATATTGATAATAATGGAGCGGTATTCAATACCTTCGCCAGAAATCACGCAATATTCTCATGGATTCTACCCAGTTCTGCGGCCTGAAAAAGCTTATCATTCATTAATAACTCCTCTGCATTTAAGTTGAGAGATTTAATAAT
>DAOVWV010000340.1 GCA_030636485.1 Methyloprofundus sp. | reverse complement strand
GATTTAATCCTTGGGGGGGTGCGATTGAGCACGGCGCTGTTCAATAATATCGTATATTACCTCATCCAATACAGCACGCGCCTGTTTAAATTCCAGGTTGGCAGGGGTAGGAAATATAAGTGGCAAAGAGAGAGGGTTTGCTATGGTTTTTGCTGCATAACGGAGCCCTGTCTCTAAAGCGGGGGCAATTTTTTCTATATCATCCAGTACACTGGTACTAAACATGGTTTGAGTAATGACTTCTAATGTGAGCTGCGTCATTTCATCGGCAAGATTGACTTGAACGCCGTCGCCCAGCTGTTGCCACCTATGCAGCATATGCTGACCGGCAGTGGTCATTTTCGGTAGCATGGAGGCTAAATTACTGCGTTGAAAAACGGGTTGTATGGTGCGCCGTTGGCTACGCCATAAGTTTCCCTGGCTCGTGACTAACCCCTGCCCTAGTATGACAGCCAGCCCTTTAGGCTTTTTAGCATCATACATTTTGACAAAGATATCACTTTGCTTGATTAAGGCCTGTTCAATCAATGTTGGGTGGCTAAAAAGATAGAGTTGTTGCGTGGCTAATTTAAAGCTCACTATATCGCCATAATCACGCTGCCAGTCACACAGCAGTTGAAATGGATTGGCCTTGAATTCGCGTAAATTGCCGAATAGGAAATTACCTTTTGCCTGGGGTATTGTTTTGTTGATTGACATAGAGAGCGGAAAATAAAAATAAAGAGTATTTTGGTGAAGAGGGATCACTTGGGAGCGCGGATTGTAACTTCTCATTATCCACTGGCACGGAACAATACAAAGCCCGTTATTCCTGCGTGCTACCCAGTCAAGCGTGGGCACAAACTTTAGCAGGAATCTATGTTTCCAGCAATGGATCCCCGATAAAAGACTTCGGGGATGACGGGGTTCCCCCACAATACTGAGAAGTTACCGAAAATTTAATAATACCCGAAAAGCGGCTATTGCTATACTATTAAATAAATTCCATAACGAAATAAAACAAGGAAATGACCAATGAATACTAAATTATTCTTTCCCGTCGCTATTATGATAGCGGTGGGCTTATTGCTTGCTATGTCAGCGGGCATAAATGATGCGGGTAACCGCACCGTTGTGCAATATCCCACGGGGACGCTGCTGGTAAAGTTTACGCCAGGGATTTATATGAAGTGGTTTGGGACTTCTACCGAGTATCGTGATGTGTTGACCTATGACTACGGTAAAAGCAACGATGATACTGCAAGTATTAATCAAAGCGGTATTCCTGTTCGTTATCAAGATGGCGGTACTGGAAAGGTCTATGGTAAAGCCCGTTTTTCCCTGCCCAATGATGAGCAAACAATGTTGAGTGTGCATAAGGCATTTCGTAGTAATGCCGGGGTTGCGAATAAGTTGATTAAAACGGTGACCGAAGAAGGCATGAATTTAACCGCAGGGTTAATGAGTAGTGAAGAGGCCTATGCTGAAAAACGGGGTATTTATACACAATGGGCTAGCGAACAGATCGCAGGCGGTAAATACCAGACTGAGTTAAGAAAGATTTCCACATTGGATGAAAGTACCGGAAAAAATATTGTTAAAAATGTTCCGGTGATTACCTATGGTAAGGATGGCCGGCCTGTTCATTTAAAAAGTGACCTTAAAGAATATGGTATTTCCGTTAATGGCTTCCAGATTACAGACTGGAATTTTGAACAGAAAACACTGAATCAAATTTCGACCAAGCGTGAAGCGACTATGGCGATTATTACTGCCAAGGCAAATGCTGAACGCGCCAAGCAGGACGCGATTACTTCGGAAGAGCAGGGTAAAGCCAATGTAATGACCGCTAAATATGAAAAAGAAGTAGAGAAAGAAAAAGCGATTGTCAGTGCGGAGCAAAATAAAGCGGTTGCGGTGATTAGAGCAGAGCAATTGGTCGAGGTCGCAAGCCAGCAAAGACTGGAAGCAGAGCAAAAGAAGTTAGCGGCGACTGAATATAAACAGGAACAAATACTGCGTGGGGAAGGGGATGGTGCCTATAAGCGTCTTGTTATGCAAGCAGATGGTGCCTTGGCACAAAAATTAAGAACTTATGAAACGGTCATGAACCGTTTTGCGCAAGCTATTGAAAAGCAAAAATGGGTACCGGAAGTGCAAATGGGAATGTCTACAGGCGGCAGTGCTGTTGCGGGTGGTAGTAGTGCAATGGCTTTAATTGATATGTTAAGCGTAAAAACAGCAAAAGACTTGGCTTTGGATATGAGTTTGCCAAAAACCAATGTGCGCAAACGTTGAGGTACTTAAGCTTAACCGTGGCTGATCAATTGAAAAAAATCTTCAGTATCATGAAAGCATTCTATACTGGATAAACACGCATGAGCTATTTTAAGTCTAAAACTATGCTGGGTATCCATGCCGAGACTATTTGCTAAAATAACCCGTATCACTCCTGCATGGGTGATGATTAAAATGCGTTTACCTTGGTGTGTTTTTAGCAGTGTTTGCCAGGTGTTTAAAATGCGCTGTTGAAAATCAATAAAGCATTCAGCATTAGGTATTGAGAAATTGACGGGATCAGCATAAAACCGGGCTAATAACTGTGGGTCTATCTGTGCCGCTGTTTTTCCTTCCCAGTCACCAAAGTCAATTTCTTGTAGGCTAGGGCTGTTAATGATTGGCAGCTGACGTTGATTCGCTAAGGTTTGTGCAAATGCATAACAGCGAGATAAAGGGGAGCTGATGATAATATCCCAATCTGGCTGCGAGGCTATTTTATCTTGCATTTGTGCCCAGCCTGTTGAAGTCAGAGAGTCATTTGTAATGCCACGGTAACAGGAGCCGCCCATGACTTCACCGTGGCGTAATAGCTCGATATATGTTGAGGTGATTGTCATCAGGGGTGCTGGTATTTTTAGCTAGGAAAGGGCTAATGGTGCATAAAATGCACCTATAGATTCTCAGAAAAATACAACACGGATACCATCCCTCAAAGGGATGTTATCCGTTGTGCAAATGGAATTTATTTAACTGAGAAACTATATATAAAAACTCTGGGTGTGCTTTACAAATTGCAGCCCAAAGTCCTTT
>DAOVWV010000390.1 GCA_030636485.1 Methyloprofundus sp. | reverse complement strand
CACGGCGTACGGCTCAATCTGATATACCGGTCTTTACTCAGGTCGATGATTATGATGTGTTGGTGGTTGCTGATGAGCAAGGGCTCTTTGGTGAATATATTAGCTACCGAAGCTGGTTACCCAGACCGGTCATTGGAACGCAAGGACTGGTTGCTACGGCATGGCATCGCACCCATGAGCAATGGGGAGCAGTGCAAATTCAGAACCGTTTTAAAGCATTGGCGAAACGGCAAATGCAAGAGCAGGACTATGCGGCCTATCTGGCTGTGCGAGCCATTGGTGAAACAGCAACACGAACCCATTCGGTTGCCGCCAATGCAATAAAAGAATATCTTTTAAGCGAAAAATTTAAGCTTCAGGGCTATAAAGGTAAGCCATTGAGCTTTAGAAGCTGGAATGGGCAATTACGGCAGCCAGTGTTATTGGCTGCGCCCACTTCGTTAGTGACGGCAGCACCGTTAGAGGGTTTTTTACACCCTAAAAATGAACTGGATACACTCGGCTATGACAGGCCAGAAACCGAATGTCAATAAAAAGGAATGTGCATGAAAATTACCCCTATCATACTGAATAGTCTGCTGTTATGGACATCAGTGATCAATGCAGAAACAGTTTTTGTGACTCTGGAAAAAGACAATGCGATTGCCGTGGTTGACCCTATCGCAGGCAAGCTGCTTAAAACCGTTCATATTGGCCAAAGACCGCGGGGTATTCAATTAAGCCCTGATCAGCAAACGCTTTATATAGCGACCAGTGATGATGATACCGTACTTGAAGTCGATGCCAATAGCTTAATAGTAAAAGGTAGATTGCCTTCGGGTGAAGATCCGGAGACCTTTGCGATAAATTCACTGGGAACACGAATGTATGTTTCTAATGAAGATGATAATCAGGTGACGGTGATTGATTTAGTAAAAAAACAGGCGATACATCGGATTGCTGTCGGTGTGGAGCCGGAAGGCATTGCTGTCAGTCCTGATAATCAATGGATAGTGAGTGCATCAGAAACCACAAATATGGTGCACTGGATAGAGGCTAAAACGCATCAAATAAAAGAGAATACACTGGTTGACCCTCGGCCTAGGGCATTAAGCTTTACAGCTGATGGGCAGCAATTGTGGGTAACTTCGGAAATTGAGGGTAGCCTGATGATTATTGATGTTGCCAGTAAGCAAATTATTAAGCGGGTGCACTTTTCTGTGCCGGGTGTGGGTCGGGAAAAAATTCAGCCTGTCGGTGTGGGGATCGATAATAAGCGGCAGTGGGCTTATGTCGCGCTAGGACCTGCTAATCGGGTTGCAGTGGTGAATGCTCAGACTTACGAGGTGGAAAAATATCTATTGGTGGGTGCGCGGGTATGGAATCTGGCCTTCTCGCCTCAACAAGAGCGTTTATATACCACCAATGGCGTGAGTCATGATATTTCCATTATTGATCTGACAGAGCATAAAGTGACTAAATCTATTGCCGTAGGGAGATACCCCTGGGGGGTTGCTGTAAAGCCATGAACCATATAGCATTAGAGTTAGCGGGATTAAATTTTTCTTATGCTAAAAAACAGGTGCTGCACGATTTGACTTTTAAAGTTGAAGCAGGGCAGTGCTGTATTTTATTGGGGCCAAATGGTGCCGGAAAAAGCACGCTCTTTTCCCTGATTACGCGTTTATATGCCCATAAACAGGGAGATATTAAGCTGGCCGGTTTTGATATACAAAAACAGCCACTCAAGGCGCTTGCACAATTAGGGGTGGTATTTCAGCAGACAACACTGGATCTGGACTTAACGGTGCAGCAAAACCTGCGTTACCATGCTGCATTGCAAGGCATTGGACGAAAAAAGGCGGGTCTCGGTATACAAGAGCAGCTGGAGCGTTTAGGGATGTATGAGCGGCGTACGGAAGTTGTGCGACAGCTGAATGGTGGGCATAGACGGCGGGTGGAAATTGCCCGGGCATTAATGCATAAGCCGAGTGTGCTGTTACTTGATGAGCCTACGGTTGGACTGGATGTACCCAGTAGGCAGGCAATAGTGGAGCATATGCACCAGTTGAGTCAGGATAGCAATTTGGCTGTGTTGTGGGCAACGCACTTAATGGATGAAATTTATCCGACTGATAAAATTGTGGTCATTCACCAAGGGAAGTTAAAGGCCCAAGGGCAAATGGCAGAAGTTATTCAGCAGGCGCAGGCAGAAGATATTAATGATGCTTTTTTAAAATTAACTCATAGGTAAATATAGTGCGATTTTTTCATTATTGGTATGCATTGTGGGGCATTGTTTTTAGAGAGTTGTTTCGTTTTGTAAGGCAAAAAGAACGCTTTCTTTCCGCACTGGTCAGACCTTTGGTCTGGTTATTTGTTTTTGCCGCAGGCTTTCGGGCTGCCTTGGGGATTGCCATTATGCCCCCTTATGAAACCTATATACTTTATGAGGTTTATATCACGCCTGGTCTTATTGGCATGATCCAGCTATTTAACGGTATGCAAAGCTCCTTATCTATGGTTTATGATCGGGAAATGGGGAGTATGCGTATTTTATTGGTTAGTCCTTTGCCGCGCTGGTTTTTTCTTGTTGCAAAATTATTGGCGGGTGTTTTTGTCTCTATTTT
>DAOVWV010000284.1 GCA_030636485.1 Methyloprofundus sp. | reverse complement strand
GGCTACACCCCTCACCCTCTGGTTAGGTTCCAGTTTGGTATTGATAATTTATTCGATAAAAGCTATGTTGAGCATCTGAACCGCAGCGCATCTGCCAGTGTAGGCGGCCCATCCATACAAAAACTCACTGAGCCGGGAAGAACTTACTGGGGCAGACTCACGGTTGATTTTGATTATCCTGCCAGCTTCGCTCATTAACCTGAGTTCAGGATAAACTCATTTAGATAATACTTCGTCATTTCCATAGCCTTTTTAGTGGGAATCTATGTTAAACATAGATCCCTGCTGACAACATGCAGGAATGACGTATTTTGCATAGTTCAGATGCCAGTGGGTCATGAGAAGTTACGTTCAATCAAGCAAAAAAAAACGGCACTTCTAAAAACTAGAAGTACCGCTCTACATCCTTTACGATTGAATCCGAAAAGGAATCTTATACAAGCAGCGACTTTACATCATCGCACCGTTATCCATACACACCTCGGTATCGGCCATAAAATGCTGGTTTTCACCACAGTCTTCACTTGTCATAGGAGCACCCTCATGCATATGATCCTCATGCATCATTTCCAAGAAAGGCTCTATCGAACCAAGCTCCGTTAACTCCTCAGATGCTTTATTATAAAGATAAATATCCCCACCTTTAGTGCCTAGGTAATAAGCTGAATATTCACGTACATAATACCCTAATAGATAAAAAGACTCTTCCTGAGTAGAAAATAAGTCACTGTATTTGCCTTCAGCCCAGGTAAATAAATCATCCGCATTATCGGCAAACAGAA
Source organism: Methyloprofundus sp. (assembly GCA_030636485.1). Classification (GTDB taxonomy): domain Bacteria; phylum Pseudomonadota; class Gammaproteobacteria; order Methylococcales; family Methylomonadaceae; genus Methyloprofundus. The sequence goes on along the minus strand of DAOVWV010000284.1, from coordinate 2,763 downwards.
CTTTGGCTGTAATTATATTGCTATAGTTAGTCGGACTCTCTTCATTAGTACACTCCGGCATCCCTCCCATACCTGCTATATGACACATTGAACCTTGCAGGCTGATATTAATATTATTAGCATCAAAGCTTAGCAAGTCTTTATTAAATGCAGAAGGTGCAAAACGATCATCGATTGTCACATGAAGTATATCTGATAAACCCTCTTCGGCATCCTCAAAATGAAAGCCTACTGGAGACATGTACATATACTGGTTATCATTATCTTGAACATAAATCGAAGTAAAAGTCAGTTCGACTTCGCGCTCATGAAAATCAATATCCCATAAATTAAATTTATCATCCATCGCATGGAAATCTTCAGCATCTGGCATAACACCATCAGCCGCAGTCACATCCAGCTCATTTCTAACCACTAAAACTTCAGTGATATTTTTCTCAGCATCGACTTGCCACATTTCAAACTTGACATTAACGTCATGCCCATCAAATGAACCATGTGCCATCGCAAGTGGAGACATTGCAGCACTCACAAATAGCAACGAAGGAATCGCCAGTTTTTTAAATGTATTCATATATTCTCTCTCTTAAGTTTAAATTCATCACTATATTACCAAATATTGATTTAATAATACACTTACAATCTGGGTAATGCTGTTTTCTATCGACAAAAAAGCAATATTTGCGCCAAAGGTACTAAACAATGTTATTTAACGTATTTGAATACATCAAATTACTTATTTTCTGGACATCAAACTTCAACCAGTCACCTGTTAATAGTGATACTTTTCTAGTCGTCAAAAAATATATTTATTTTTATAGGCTTATAATTAAGTTAAGTACCGCTTCAAAGTAAGTAAAAACAAACCAGCCTTTAATTAAGCATTGTTATTTAACGCATTTACTTGCTACATAGTTTCTTAACAATAGCAGTGCATAGTCGTAAAATCCTGTACCCAACGACCCAGTAAAACAGAAAAATCCCTTTATACTCCTTGAATATTACAAATGCAAAAATTATGCCACGATACTTATATTGTTAAAATACACCGATTACATTAGGGCTTCTGGAATTATCCAAAAATAATCGCTACCCCCATAAAAGCGGAGGCAGAACCTTTAGGCCGCTGGCTCTACACGGAACTAAAGATCCCACTTCCAAGTCAAACTCATAGCTCCCTTTTGAAATATAATGAGTATTTTTGTCACAGCTTTAGTATGCCCGAAACCAACTTTCAATGCTTACCCCTTCCCGCCAAAACCATGTCTTTAATAAATTACCAAAAAGTTCCAGCCTCCAATACTTCAGAGCTCCCCGTTAACCGCTTCTGACTGATTGCCTTTAAATACTGATAAATCTGGGCAGCCGCCTGTTGCTCCTTATCTCCCCAGCTCAACACTCGGCCATCACAATATCGCTGGCGCAATAACTGATTAAGCTGCCCTGTTTTTGCACGCACTAAAGAGTGTATACCCTGCCATGCAGCATTATCAGTACATAATGTATCTTTCGTCTTACGGGTTTGCTGTAAAAAAGCCTCAACGGCTAGCTTATGCTTTGTTGCCCATGACTTATCAAAAACATAACCGATACTCGGCACTTTCTCCTGTACCCCCAAGCCCTGCAAAATATCATTACCTGTCATCAATACTGTATACCCCTCGCCCTCCATGCGAGCCGCATAATGCCAATAAGTCAATAAAGCATCGACACGCTTATGCTTCATTTGCTGGCTTAATAAAGGCGGTGCACCATACTGTTTTTCAACACTGACAAACACATTTTCCAACCCCTGCTGCTGCATTAATGCGCGTAACAATAGGCTATTTTTATCCAGTTCACCGCCTGCAATCGCTAATTTTTTATTTTTCAAGTCGACCAATTGTTTAATCGGACTATCCTTTGCGACCACCAATGCACCGGTCGTATTGGAATAAGGATAAAAAACATAATTTTTCGCCAATGTACGCTGTCGTGAAACCCAAATCCAATCGGCAACAATCATATCGACAGCACCTGACTGCAATGCCATTTTTCCCGCCTGTGGATTGGCCATTTTGATGACTTGCAAGCGATAATGCTGCGTTTCCATCAACTGCGCCTGCTGCATTGCACTTAACTCCCAATTAACGGTACCAAAGGCCAATACCCCCAGGCGAATAACTGTTTTATCACTCGCAATACCGAGCTGGCTAATCAGTAAAGCACTGATAAAAATTATTTTTTGCGATGTTCTCATAAAGGTTTCCAAAATAAAAAAGCTATCTCACTGTTAAAATATAATCATACTAACACTAAGAATCTGCACTTGCATTAATCACACTCTTGCAAATAAAGTAAATATTATAGCGAATATTTACCGCTCTATTGTTATGAGCTGTATACCTCCCGCATAACATCACCTCAAATACCCCCCACCGAATAAGCCAGTACTTTACTAAGGTAAGTTCTCATTATTCACGGATAAATGCAGATAAAGCTTATGCCCACGCTTGACTGGGTAAGCTCGTCATCCCCGAAGTCTTTTATCGGGGATCCATTGCTGGAAATATAGATTCCTACTAACGGCATGCAGGAATGACGAATTTTTCACAATTCAGAGGCTAGCGGATAATAAGGAGTTACTTAAATAAATACCATAGGAGAAATCCCAAACCTTCTACTGATTTTTTTAACTTGCTCAATATTTAAAGCACTATCTCCCGACAATATTGCAGAGACAACGCCTTTACTACCGATTTCTTTTAAGTCAGATTGTTTTAT
>DAOVWV010000148.1 GCA_030636485.1 Methyloprofundus sp. | reverse complement strand
TTTTGCGCCTAGATTTATGCATAAAGCCATGGTGCGTTATAGGCTCAACAAGGGTGTGCCTTTATTTTCTAAGGCTAGAAAAAACTCTTTCATAGTCTAATAAAACTGCCACTTCATAGCGGTACTCTAATACTGTCTAGGCTGCTTTGCCATTCCCAATCGATGGATCAGGCGCCCGGGGCGCTCTTTAATGAATTAATGCCCACTAGGATCATTTTTACTCGATTGCCAGTTCCTTTATTTTTCGAGTCAAGGTATTGCGCCCATAGCCTAATAAGTTGGCCGCTTCATGGCGGTGTCCCCGAGTGTATTCTAGTGCTGCTTGAATTAAAATGGTTTCCGTCTGCGGGATGATTTGTTTAGCTATATCCTTGTGTCTAAGTTTAATCTTCTCTTCAATTGCTTTTTTTAAGCCTAGTTGCCAGTTATTTACCATTTCTACTGAGTCGGCATGAGACCCGCTCGTCATGTAGTCGGGTTGTAATTCTGGTGGTAAATCTATGAGGTGTATCTCTCTTCCAGATGCCATGACGGTTATCCAGCGACAGATATTTTCTAATTGGCGGACATTTCCTGGCCAGGGCAAGGTGCATAAATAAGTCTCAGCTTCTGTCGTTAATAGCTTAATTTCACTGTCTAATTCATTGGCAGCAGCGGCTAAAAAGTGTTGCATTAATAAGGGTATATCTTGGCTACGTTCATGTAGGGGAGGGATATGTATACGGATGACATTAAGGCGGTGAAATAAATCTTCTCTGAATAGGCCTTGCTTAACGAGTGCTTCAAGATCTTGGTGTGTTGCAGCAATAATGCGTACATCGACCCTGGTCGGTGTGTGGGCACCAATAGGGTAAAATTCATTGTCAGATAAAACCCGTAATAGGCGGGTTTGTAATTCGGCCGGCATGTCGCCAATTTCATCCAGAAATAAGGTGCCATTATTCGCTTGTTCAAAGCGTCCAGCACGTCTGCTATTAGCACCTGTAAAAGCGCCTTTTTCATGCCCAAATAGTTCTGATTCCATCAGGTCTTTGGGAATGGCTGCCATATTTAATGCAATGAAGGGTTGTTTTGCTCTTGGGCTATGGCGGTGTAAGGCCTTGGCAACCAGTTCTTTCCCTGTGCCCGATTGGCCATTAATCAATACGGTAATATGTGAGCGAGCCAGGCGGCCAATGGCGCGAAAAACCTCCTGCATTGCAGGGGCTTCGCCAATGATTTCTGGTGCTGTTTCTTCTTCGCTTTCAGGATTTTCTTTTAAGCTCTGGTGTTGTGTTTGCTGGCTATGTATGCAGGCTCGCTCAACAACGGCGATCATCTCCTTGATGTCAAAAGGCTTGGGTAGGTATTCAAATGCACCGCCATGGAAGGCTGATACAGCACTCTCAAGGTCAGAGTGAGCGGTCATGATAATGACCGGTAACTCTGGGTGTGTATGCTGCAGTTTTTTCAGCAATTGCAGGCCATCTATTCCAGGCATACGAATATCAGATAATAATGCATCAGGGGTATCATGTTGCAGTGCGTCAAGAAGGTCCTGGCTATTGGCAAAGCTTTCTGTCCTAATGTTATTTTTGTTCAATGCTTTTTCAATCACCCAGCGGATAGATTTGTCATCATCTGTAATCCATACATGGTAGCTATTAGTCATTAAGATTTCCTACGGGCAAGAAGATTGAAAACGTTGTCTTTTTATCAGTGCTGGTACACTCAATAATACCGTTATACTGGTTAATAATGGATTGTGAAATGGGTAATCCAAGCCCAGTGCCATCGTGCCGGCCTGTAATCATTGGGTAAAATATCTGGTTGATCAGTTCTGGTTTAATGCCAGTGCCATTATCAATAATGTCAATACGTGCTGCGAGTTTGTGGCGCTTTCCGGCAATGCTCATTTGTCTATAAATACGTGTGCGCAGGATAATTTCTCCTGTATTTTGAATGGCCTGGGTTGCATTACGTACAATATTTAAAAATGCCTGGATAAGCTGGTTTTTATCCGCCATTAATTCTGGAATGCTGGGGTCATAGTCGCGTATGATTTTTATTGAATCAGCCGTTTCGGCTTGAACGAGCTGTCTAACACGCTCCAAAGCCTCATGAATATTTAATGCAACTTTATTGGGTACTTTATTGGGACCAAGCATTTTGTCCATGAGTACTTTCATGCGGTCAGCTTCTTCGATAATAATTTGAGTATATTCCTTTAAATCATTATCTTGCAGTTCAAGTTCAAGAAGTTGTGCAGCCCCTCTCAAGCCTCCTAGCGGGTTCTTGATTTCATGTGCAAAGCCACGCATTAACATGCGTGAAATATTTTCCTGAGCAAGTAACTGCTCCTCTTTTGAAATGCGTAGGTGGTGGTCTACCTGTTGCAGTTCCAGTAGAACTTCAGGCGCTTGCGGAGTTTCTAGTAGTGGAGTCGCACTCAGGCTCAGGGTTATTTTCTTATGCGCTAACATCAGGGTCAGTTCAGGGTCAAAAAAACCTTCATTTTGATCAATACTGTATTTTAAATCGTTTATAAGCGCAGTTTCAGAGGCAAACAGATATTTTGCGGGCTTGCCTAGTAAGTGGCGTGCACTGTCTTCAAATAATACTTCACCTGCAGTATTGATGTAACTAAGGTTTAGAGCGCTATCAAATAAAAGGATGGCTTCATTTAAATTTTCTAGTATTTTTTTATGCACGGGCATGACAGATAAAGAGTGACTACTATTATAGTAAGCAAGATGCAGACCAATTATTAAAATAATGGCTGAAAAATTAATCGTAGAAACGTTTTGATATTGTTATCGGGCTTTATAAGAGGGGTCAATGGAGCTTATTTCCAGTGGCTTAAGGAGGGTGTGGAAGGGGAAGTTTATCGCTGAAAAGCTAGGGTGTGAGTGCCGGAGCAGGAGTGGTCAATTTTCTTGTTGATTGTTATGCACCAAGTATAAGCTTATTGGAATGGATTTGCACTAAAGTGGTGCAAGAAAATAAAAATTAGAAATTAAAAAAGGGTAACTGATTTCTCAGTTACCCTTAGAATATTGGTCACCCTAAAAGATAAGCAATAGGGTTAAAAATATAATTTACAAGCTATAGTACATGTCGAATTCTACAGGGTGAGTGCTCATGCGTAGACGCTGAACTTCTTCATTTTTCAGGTCAATATAGCCATCAATTGCATCATCAGTGAAAACGCCACCACGTGTTAGGAATTCGCGATCTTCATCAAGTGCTTTTAGCGCTTCATCAAAAGAGAAAGCAACTTGAGGGATCAGTTTTTCTTCTTCTGGTGGTAGGTCATACAGATCTTTATCCATTGCATCACCAGGGTGAATCTTGTTTTGGATACCATCAAGGCCAGCCATTAACATTGCCGCGAAGCATAGGTATGGGTTAGCTGTTGAATCACCAAAACGTAATTCGATACGGCGGCCTTTTGGGTTGTTAACAAAAGGAATACGGATAGAAGCAGAACGGTTACGTGCAGAATATGCAAGCATAACAGGTGCTTCAAAGCCTGGAACAAGACGTTTGTAGCTGTTTGTTGATGCGTTAGCAAAAGCATTTAATGCTTTTGCGTGTTTGATAACACCGCCGATGTAGAATAAAGCAGTTTCTGATAAACCACCGTATAAATCACCTGAGAAAAGGTTAACGCCATCTTTTGCTAAAGACTGGTGTACGTGCATGCCGTTACCATTATCACCTACGAGAGGTTTAGGCATGAATGTAGCCGTTTTTCCGTAAGCGTGAGCGATATTGGCAACCACATATTTAAGTTCTAATACTTCATCTGCTTTTTGAACTAATGTGTTAAATCTAACACCTAATTCACATTGGCCAGCCGTTGCAACTTCGTGATGATGAACTTCTGTTACTTGTCCCATTTCTTCTAACACTAAGCACATTGCAGAACGCATGTCTTGTAAAGAATCAACGGGAGGTACGGGGAAGTAACCGCCTTTTACGCCAGGACGGTGACCGATGTTACCATCTTCGTAGACTTTTGATGAGTTCCAGCCAGCTTCTTCAGAGTCGATCTTATAGCTACAGCTACCCATGTCCGTATTCCAGCGTACATCGTCGAATACGAAAAATTCATTTTCCGGTCCAAAAAAAGCAGTATCGGCAATGCCTGTAGATTGCATATAAGCTTCTGCACGTCTGGCGATAGAGCGAGGGTCACGCTCGTAACCTTGCATGTCTTTAGGCTCAATGATGTCGCAACGTAAAATTAAAGTGTTGTCATCAAAGAAAGGGTCTATTTTTGCAGTTGCCGGGTCTGGCATTAAGATCATGTCAGATTCGTTGATGCCCTTCCAGCCTGCAACAGAAGAACCATCGAACATATTGCCTTCTTCAAAGGTATCTTCATCAATAGAGTGAGCTGGGAAGGTAACATGCTGCTCTTTACCACGGGTATCACAAAAACGGAAATCAACAAATTTGATATCGTTTTCCTGGATCATTTTTAGAACGTTATCTACTGACATTTAAGGCTTCTCCTGGGGTTTATTCTTAAATTGTAAGAGTTATTATAATTAATCAATGTCGTGTCGGACAGTCGAAACATAGCATATTACTATAGTTAGAAAAAAAATACTTATTTTTATTAATAACAGGAAACATAAGTCTCTTGTGCGTATATTTTCAAATCATTGATTTTATTTGGTTAAATGATTGTAATTCTGATTTTAGGTAAAAATTTGCACTGTAATAGTGCGTGCCTTATGCCTTATACCTTGTGCCTGTAGTGAGTACTGGCTGTAAAAATCAGATATGTCATGAACGTGTGAAGCATAGGTTTTACCATAGTTTTTATGGTTTATTTGCAGCAGAGCTAAGCAGTCAGTCAGCAAATTTGGTATCATTAAAGTTTATTCTCAAATGTTGATACAAGAAATGAAACGATTATTAATTGCTTTTATGCTGGTAACACTTTTAACAGCGTGCCAGAAAACTTCAACTAAACATGTCAAGGAGTATCAAGGGCCAGCGCCTGGAGAAGTTGCTTTTGGGTTTTTAGCGGGAAAGGATGAAAAACAGTATTTGCTGGAGCAGAATGCATTGTTTCGCAGTAAGTTATTGTATAAGGACATTGAGCCAGTACTAAAGGGGGAAATGCTAGAATTGAATATTCCCGGAAATATTGCTTTCTCTATCAATTCGGCAAAGATGACCTGGAATGTACACGAAATTCTGGATAAAATCA
>DAOVWV010000191.1 GCA_030636485.1 Methyloprofundus sp. | reverse complement strand
ATTGTGGGGGGGGGGGAGTCCGTCATCCCCGAAGTTTACCCAGTCAAGCGTGGGCACAAGCGTTATCGGGAATCTACGTTGAATATAAATTCCCCTGCCTGCTTATCTTTACTCACTTTATCCCAATCAAACACCTTGCCATTCATGGTAATGTAAATTCCGGCAGGAAGTAACTGCACTGCCGTCACTGCACAGCCTAAATTAAACAAAGCATCTGACTGCTTTATTGCATAGGGAATCATTGCACCGACTAATACGATGGTTTTATTCCTCGCGATTGGCGCAAGATACTTTGCTGTATCCACCATAGTATCAGTGCCATGAGTAATGATGACTTGCTGCTGCTCGGTTGATACACAGGCCTGTTTAATAAGCTCTCTATCGGTATCCAGCATTTCCAGGCTATCTTTCAGCATAAGCTGTTGGGTATCAATCTCTGCACGGCAACGCGCCTGTTTTAGCATGGCGGGAATATGTGTTGCAGGGAAATGCAATTCGCCCTTTAATTCATTATAATGTTTGTCGAGTGTGCCACCCGTAATCATCAGCTTTATCATTGCAATTTTTGTAAGTGTTCTGTCGCAGCGAGTCCTATCTCTGATGCTTGCTCTTTATCTATGATGCGCTGTAGAACAGGTAAGCTAGAGGCTTCTAGCAGGGCTATTGCAGCAAGGCGAACGGATGGGTAATGCGCCCGTAAAGCGGCTAATTCCCTAAGATAGGTATTTGCCTCACGCAATTCATGCAACATTAGTTTTTCAGGGTCGCTGGTGAAAAGTTCACGCACTAGGTCGCCATAGCGTGTTTGCTCACGTACTAAGTCTCTGGGATCTACTTTAGGTATTTCGGTTGGGTCACTACAGCAATTGCTCATGATTATGTTCCTTTTCAAATTTAACCTACAGCTTTATGACGGGCTGGTTTGATTTTTAAGTGATAGAGGAAGATAAAGGATAGTATGCAAGATTAAAGATACTATCCTTTTTTAGGCTATACATTTAACGCGGGACAAGCGATAACACGTAGGCTAGGCAATCTTGTCTGCCCATCATGGTTAGCTTTGATGGTGGGCAAAAAAAACTGCCCACACTACTTGTTTTTGTCACGTGTTAAGTTGCTAGCCATTTTTTACACTGAAAAATCAATAAGCCTTATTTTTCATCACTTTCACAATGACCACTTTGGCACTGACTACAGTTATCATTCCAGATTGGATTATCGAGGTCATCTTCATGCAGTTTTGCTTTATCAGCTGGGGAAATATGCCAGAATGACTGATCTATTTTTGCATCATCATAGCTATTTTTTCTTTGATGGTTAAACGGACACCACCAGTTTTCTATGATCTTAACCAGATAGGCGTGCCATTCAAAAAGGCCAACACTGACTGGGCAATACCAGGTACAGTTCAAAATCCAGTATAACCTGGATTTGGCTAGACTGATGGAAAAGGTACCATCCATAGTGATTTGGTTTTTTAAGCTGTAGCGATGCGTTTCGCGTTTAGGCAGAAAATCAAATAAAGTCTTTAGATTTTCCGCGCCGACCATTTTTAAGTGATAGTAGGATAGCAGCGCACTCGCCAGCACAAAAGGCCAGGTAAGGATAGGTAAATAGACTAAAAGTAGCCCTATCCCACGCCGCCAGACAGGCACTTGATTATGGTTGCGACCAATTTTAACACGGTGTTCTTCTTGAGTTGTTGTGGACTCACATGCCTTCATTTTTTTCCTCTAATTCTTCATTTCTAATATACTTCGCGCAACCGTCACCGCGCGAAGTATAGCTTCCGTTATCTGCTAGACAGACAATAATACATCAACCCCAGACGCGGGACATAAATGCGTCACGGGAATGTCTTCCTTATTTTTCCAGGCCGCCAGTGCATCATGCTTATCGCCAGAAACAATAAAAATCAGCTCTGCTGTGTTGCTTAATGCCTTGGCGCTGATACTGACCCGGTCTGAGGGTGGTTTAGGCGAATTATGTACCGCATGAGTCAATTCATCAGCATTATGCACATGCCCAGGAAACAAACTGGCAGTATGACCATCTTCACCCATACCTAATAACACCAGATCAAAAGTTCCCGCCTCGGCGACAACCTTGGCATATTGCTCCGCTCCCGCTTCAGCACCGAGTTCTGCTGCCATCGGGTGAATCTGTGCTTTAGGAATAGCCACTAAATCCAGCCATTTTTGTTCGGCAACCAGGCTGTTACGCTCGCTATCATCTACGGGTAGACAGCGTTCATCGCCATAGTATATATGCCACTTGCTCCAGTCCTGCTGTTTTGTCGCCAATAGCTGATAGGCTTTAACGGGCGCTGTTCCGCCTGCTAATACGAGTTTAAACTCACCTTTTGCTGCAATGGCTGTTTCTGCTGCCTGTAATACACGCTGGCAAGCCGCTTCTGCCAATAGTTCTATGGAATCATAAGGTTTCCAGTTTACAACTTGAGTCATTATTCTTCCTGTATGGTATTGCGCCAGTGCTGGCTTTCTTTGTCAAATAAACGACGCTCATTCGGACCCCATGAACCCGCTGGGTAGGTTTCGATATAATCGCGTTCTACTGCCCATTTATTGATAATTGGATCAACAATTTTCCACGCATATTCGACTTCATCGTAACGTAAAAATAAAGAGCGATCCCCTTTAATGACATCTAATAATAAATCTTCATAAGCATCAGAGGGTGCTTCATCCTCATTACGAAAACTGGCATTCAAATTACTGACCCGGGTTTTCATCTCCAGCCCCGGCTCTTTAACCGTCATTTCCATACGGATACATTCTTCAGGCTGTATACCTAGAAGCAACCAGTTTTGCTTGATTTTTTCTGCCTGGGTATTTTTAAATAGCTGGGAGGGCGCATGTCTAAAACAGATAGAAATACTGGATTGTGCTTTTTCCATCCGCTTTCCGGTGCGTAAATAAATAGGTACTCCACGCCAGCGCCAGTTATCAATATAAAGCTTCATCGCGGCATAGGTTTCTGTGACACTATTCTCTGGAATTCCATCTTCCTGTAAATAGCCATTTACATCTTCACCATCAACACTGCCTTGTGAATATTGCGCACGAAATGACTGCGCATTAACGGCCTCTTCCGGAATTGGGCGTATGGATTTAAGAACTTTTACTTTTTCATCACGTAAATCTTCTGCATCCATTGAAACAGGAGGTTCCATTGCCACTAAAGTCAATAACTGCAATAAATGACTCTGCAACATATCACGCATAGCACCGGTATGGTCATAATACGCACCACGCGTTCCAATACCGAGTTGCTCTGAATGCGTAATCTGGATATGGTCAATATAATTACGGTTCCATAATGGCTCTAGCATCGCATTCGCAAAGCGGAAGACCAGTACATTCTGTACCATGCCTTTACCTAAGTAATGGTCAATACGGTAAATTTGTTCTTCGCGTAAATATTTGCTGATTTTATTTTGTAAAGAACGGGAGCTTTCCAGGTCTGTACCAAAGGGTTTTTCAATCACCACCCGCCGCCAGAAATGCTTTTCTTCTAATAATTTCGGTACACTTAAATGCTCGATCACAGAGCTAAAATCTTCTGGGTTAATCGCCAGATAAAATGCAAAATTTTGTGGAAATTGTTGCGTATCGCTCAGTAAAGTTGCTAATTTGCTATAACAATCAGATTGTTGTAAATCACCTTTATGATACTGCAAACGGTCTATAAAGCGTTTAAACACTGCTTCATCAACACCACCGCGTGCTTTTTCTTCCAGCATAATACGCACTTCTGAGATCAACTTATCATGATCCCAAGGACGACGACCAATGGCGATAATTTTAGTGCCTTTAGCCAGGCGATTTTCAACATCAAGGTGATAAAGTGCTGGAATTAATTTGATGCGCGACAAATTTCCTGTTGCGCCAAATATAACATAAGTACAGGGATCAGTTTTCACTGTAGATTCCTTTAATTGTATTTAATAAATAGGTTAGGTTATGGCTGCTTAGCAACAATATCCTCAAAAATAACGGATATCTCAACTGAGACATCCAAACTCATAAAATCACATACGTCGTCATTCGCATAGACGTGCAATAGCCAGTCATTGTCAGCCGTACGGCGAAAGCATTCAACCGTTCGTGTTTTAATATTCACTAAAACATATTCATTAAGGCTGGAGATTTGCCTATAGGCGGCAAACTTATCACCTCGGTCATAGGCTTCTGTGGAGTCTGATAAAACTTCTATGATTAAGCGAGGTGAAGACAAAAGCTGTTCAGCCTGATAATCTTTTTTAGAGCAAGATACTACAACATCAGGATAATAAAAGGAATCAAGTGACTCAACATGAACTTTCATATCAGACATATAGGCCTGACAAGGCTTTCCACGTAAATGATGCTTTAAGGTAGAAGCAATATTCAAGCTAACAATGACATGCTCGCCTCGTGCGCCTCCCATAGCAAACACTTCGCCATTAACGTATTCATGCTTCTCGTCTTGCAGTTCTTCCCAGGCAAGATAATCCTCGGTGCTAAAAACAAGATTTTCGGCTGCTTGGCTCATCAGT
>DAOVWV010000100.1 GCA_030636485.1 Methyloprofundus sp. | reverse complement strand
TGAACGATTTCATCCGCATCAGGGTCTGAAATATCAACATAGGATAAAACACAGTGTGTGGTGCCTAAATCAATCCCTATGGAATAACGAGGCCCATCGATAGGTTCTGGAATGGCGGCTGGTTCAGGGGTGTCAGAGTGTTCGTCATCATCCTCTAATTCGTCAGTACCTGAGTCAGTCGGTTCTTCGTCAGAGCTTGTGTCCGAGTCCACTGGATCATCATTCTTTTCCGCTTCGTCGCCATCAGTTGATGGTTCTTCATGATGATCACTGTTTTCATCTGTATTGCTATTGTCATCGCTGTTTTCCGCGCCAAACAAAGAGGAAGAAGTCTGCTCTTTGTTTTCATTTTCATTTTCTGTACTTTCATTATCTTCACCTTCAGATAATTTTTTTACGCCGCTAAAGAAACCTTTCATAGCTCAACCTCCGCTGCTGTAATAATATTGGCATTATGACCTGCCGTTAGTTTAGGTAATTTAATGTGGGTTACCTGCCAGCCTTTATGCACTAATGTGCCTGAAAAAGGGGCTTCACCAATAATATTACCTGTTAGGCGTACTTCAGAGGCATCGAAACCTTTCTTTAAGGTGATTTTAGAACCTTCTTGTTCTGTACGTACAGTTGCCAGAGTGAAGTGTTCATTAATGGCTTTATTACAGCCTGCATGGACGACCCGTACCGCTGCACCGACATCTGCATCAGCATAGTCATTGATATCTTCTTGCAGAAAATCAATCAGGCGTGCTTCAGATTGTAATAGGCTTAAAAGTTGTAATGCAGCATCAGGAGTCGCTTCTTTTAAGATAATTGGTTCGGGTGCAGGTTGTTGAATGATTTTTTCGACTTCGACGATTTTTTCAACTTCAACAATTTTCTCAACCACCTTGACTTCAGGCTCACGTTTGGGAATCTGTGCTGAAATAGCTTGTTCTTTATTGTCGGGTTTTATCGGTGCCGGTTGTTTTGAGCGGCGCATTAAGCCGATCAGCATGGCAAATAAAAGAATGATAACAGTGAGTGCCAAGCCAAAGACTGTGGCAGCCAGGTAGGCATGGACAGCATCAAAGGTTGTTGGAATGAGTTCCAGATCTATTTTAAATTGGGTGTTATTCACAGGGATTTCTATCATATGATTGTACTTGGTATTTTTGCAAATATGCAGTTAAGCCTTAGTGACTAAAGTCGTATGTTTGCTTGTTAAATTGGGGCTACCTTGTCTATTTACAAGTATTGTTAATACATTAAAGTATAGGTTGGTTGTAGTGGTTAAAGCGGTAGCGCACCCACTATTGTGTGTTGCATAGCTGACTATTGTACAGCGCCTGCTTTGCGTGAGGCTTCTGCAAACATCAGAGACTGTAAAATTTTACGGGTCATATTAATGCGTGTTTTTTTCAAGAAACGATCGGTAATCACTTCCGGAACGCCTTCTTTAGTGAAGGTTGTTCTGATTTTTGCCAGGGTAGGCTCACATTGCTTTATCACTGCATCGGTTGCAACACGGGAATCAAACTTTTGATAGCCTTTTTTTTGCGCTTCCTGATAAACGCATTGTTTATAGGCATGCTTGTCTTCTTGAACCTGTTTGATGGTTGCTTCCGACAGTGAAGATCCATTCCATTGCTTGGCTGAAGGCTGCGTTGTTTCGGCGGCTTGTTGTGTTACTTGAGGTGCTTTGGCCTGTGTTGTGCTATTGGTTTTATCATCTGAACACGCCTGTAAAAATAAGACAGTTAAGATAAGGAATAGGTATTTTTTCATGCGCTTGAATCTGTAAAGTGAATCTGAATGGTTGATTTTACGCGAATGCAAGGGAATGGACAATTGCCTAAGAGACTTATGCAGGATTTTGCTTGTTTAGGAAGTGGCGTGGTATGCTTTCTATTGAGTATTAAAGGTACCGGGGGTATTAAATATATTGGTTACAATATATTTCCAAGTTCGCATTAAAGCCCATTCTATAAAATAATTTTTTACTGATATGACACAAAATAGCTTTTACTGGCATGATTATGAAACCTTTGGTGTAGATCCACAGCGCGATAGGGCAGTACAGTTTGCCGGGATTCGCACGGATTTTGATTTTAATGTCATCGGTAAGCCTTTGGTGATTTACTGTAAGCCTGCTGATGATACCCTGCCTCAGCCTGAAGCCTGTTGTGTCACGGGTATTACTCCGCAATTAGCGCTAGAAAAGGGGCTGTGTGAAGCTGAATTCATTGCCTTGATTCATGCGCAAATGGCAGAGGAAAATACGTGTACTTTAGGCTATAATAATTTGCGTTTTGATGATGAGGTGACACGTAATCTTTTATACCGAAACTTTTATGACCCTTATGAGCGTGAGTGGAAAAATGGCAATTCACGCTGGGACTTAATAGATTTAATTCGTACCATGCATGCTTTACGTCCTGAAGGCATACAATGGCCTGTTGATTCCGAAGGTAGAGTCAGTTTTCGCCTGGAAAAATTAACCGCGGAAAATGGTATTGAGCATGCTGATGCACATGATGCACTCTCGGATGTTCATGCAACGATTGCCTTAGCTCAGTTGATTAAACAGGCACAGCCTAAATTATTTCAGTTTTTTTTGCAGAACCGGGGCAAGCAGCAAGTTAAGCAGCTATTACAACTCGGTCGTTTTACGCCGGTTGTGCATGTTTCGGGTATGTATGGTGCCGAAAAGCAATATCTGGCTTTAGTGTTGCCTATCTGTCAGCACCCAACGAATAGTAATGGCATTATTGTTTATGACTTATCGGTTGATCCTTCAGTCATGTTAGGGGTGTCAGCAGAGGATATTCAGCAACGTATTTTTACGCCCAAGGCGGATTTGCCCGAAGGTATAGATAGAATTCCTTTAAAAACGATTCATATTAATAAGTGCCCTATTGTTGCGCCTGCCAAAGTATTACGTGCGAGCGATGCAATGCGCTTAGCTATTGATATTGAGCAATGTCAGTTACACGCTGATTTAATTCGCCAATCCAGTGATTTAATGGCAAAGCTGACGGCTGTTTTTAGTGCTAATAAGTTTGCTAATGGTGCAGATTCTGACCCCGATTTAATGATTTATAGCGGTGGTTTTTTTCCACCCGCTGATCGCAAGGTAATGAATGAAATCCGGGAGTTACAGCCCGAAGTATTGGCTGGGTTTGACTTGCAGGCAAAGGACTCAAGGCTGGAGCAGATGTTATTCAGGTATCGTGCCAGGAACTTTCCGAAGACTTTGAATGCAGCAGAAAAGCTGCAATGGCAGGCATTTTGTACGGCTCGCCTGAGTGATATAAATGAAAATGGTTTTCTTGATTTTTCTCGCTATAGACAAAAAATTGCTGAATTAAAGCAGCAAAAGGATATAGATATGCAATTGCTGAATAATTTAGAATGCTATGCAGATGATCTAAAAAATAGGCTTAATGTTAATGTAAAAACAGTAAGTTAGTGATGTTTTAGAGGATGGTAACTTACCGCTATTCTGACGCTGCATACAAAGCTTTTAGCCAATTTTATTTTTCCACTGCGTGAATGTTTAATAAATTATAATAGGGTGTACTTTGAATAATGGGGAATGATATATGAGTGAGAAAGGCTGGGTATTGTCTAAAGAGCAGGGAGCTGCGGGAACAGGGAATAACCGTTATTTTGATCGTGAGTTATATGAGCAAATCCTACAGGCATCTGAATCCTGGAAGTCTCAATTAGAAGGAGTAGAGCGCCCATGGTTATGTTGGAATATACATGATAACTGGTGTTGGTTACAGCAGCAACTGATTTTAGAGTCAGGGTGGACTCCCGTTATTGGTTGGGATCCGGCTTGCAATAAATGTCCCCCTCTTGTCCCTGGTGCAATTGCGATTGATTTTAATGCGCAGTTAAAACTCCCTTTATTATGGCCGCACCTGCCTCTTGAATTTGCTTTTTTGTGGGCAGAAAGGCTGGCGTTTTGGCATTCGGACATAGTGTTGTCGCGCAGGAAAATGGAAAAAACGGTCAAGATTTTTAATGGCATTAGAGATAATGAAATGAGTGCAGTATTTTCTTATGGAGGCTTAAGAAACTTGTTGCAGGTGAAAGACCGTCGTTACTGGGAGTTACTAGGCTGCACGACTCAAGGAGCCAGCCGAGACCAATTTGAAAAGGGCTGTGGCTGGTTTAGACATATTGCTGATCATATTAATGCGCCACAAGACGATGCTGAACAGCAACGGCGTAAATCGATTTCTCCAGAGCATGGTGCAGGTATTCTATACTGGAAGAAGCACTATAATGGCAAAGTGCATGCGATTCGTGAGAGCTGGTTAAAAGAAGAGCATTTTTCAGTCAATAGTGTGCCAAACTATATTAAGGCTGAAAGCAAGAGTGAAGAAATGGAAATAAACTTTGATTTAGAGTTTATTGCACAACAGTTAGGTATCAGTGATTTGTTAATGGCATAAAGTGTTCTTGAGGGGGTGGATATAATATAATACCCTGTTATTTTTATGCTTAATTGAGCGGTAGTATTTTAGTGGGGTTGCTGAACCCTTAAATCTATATTCTTTAACGTTCAGGCACTCCAAAATAAGCACTTTATTAGAATAAATCTAAATAACACGCGACCCAATTTGTCCATTATGAATCCACCAAAACTGCTTGTCTATTGTTCTTTGTTTCCGAGTAATAAGCGCCCGAATGCAAGTGTTTTTATACGCGAAAGAATGTTTCGTGTGGGACAGCATTTGCCTATTGTCGTTGTTTCACCTGTGCCGTGGTTTCCTATGCAAGGCATTATCCGTTTTTGGAAGCCTAATTTTAGACCACAGCCTGATAAATTTGAAATGCAGCAAGGCGTACAGGTTTATTTTCCACGGTTTTTATCAATTCCGGGGTTGTTTAAATCCTGGGATGGTTTTTTTATGGCTATAGGTAGTTTGCCTACACTGTTTAAACTAAGAAAAGAGTTTAATCTTATTGATGCGCATTTTGCTTATCCCGATGGTTATGCCGCGACTTTGCTAGGAAAGTGGTTTAAAGTGCCCGTTAGCATTACTTTGCGTGGTACGGAAGTACCGCTGGCGAAAATGCAAGGGCGTAGAGTCAGAATGTTAAAGGCTATCAATGATGCAGCACGCGTATTTTCGGTTGCCAACTCGCTTAAGCAGCATGTTATCAACCTGGGAGCCAACAAAGATAAAATTCGTGTCGTTGGGAATGGGGTTGATATTAATAAATTTTTCCCATTGGATAGGCAGGAACAGCGTAAGGCCTTAAATATTCCGGCAGATGCAAAGGTTTTGATTTCAGTGGGGGCGCTCGTCGACCGTAAAGGTTTTCACCGGGTTATTGAAGCTTTACCGGCGTTACTTGAACATTATCCTGACTTGATTTATTTGGTTGTCGGTGGTGATAGTCCCGAAGGCAATATCAGAGATAAATTAGCAGAGCAGGTTGAAACGTTAAATCTAGGGCATCATGTGCGTTTTTTAGGGGCTTTAAGTTCAGAGCAACTTAAAAAACCTTTATCGAGTGCAGATGTATTTGTTTTATCGACAGCGAATGAAGGCTGGGCAAATGTATTTTTAGAAGCGATGGCTTGCGGGCTTCCTGTTGTGACGACAGATGTCGGTGGCAATAGGGAAGTGGTGAATTGTGATGATTTAGGCATTATTGTCCCCTTTGCTGATAGGCCGGCTTTAGAGAATGCTATATTGCAAGCTTTGGATAAGAACTGGAATAAACAGAAAATTCTTCGCTATGCTCAGGAGAATGCGTGGGATACTAGAGTAGAGGTCCTAGTGGATGAGTTTGAAAAAATAGTAGATAGATGTTAAAAAAACTGAGTCTACAGATGAAATTAAAGGATATAGCATGACATTATTGGCGGGTTGGGTAGGAACAGCAATAACAGCTAAAGATGCAGAGCAGATATTGCAAAGTCATATTGCAGAGGCACCTATTTATACGCAGGAAGGGGTCGGTATAGAAAGCTCAGCTTTTTTTGCATTAGCGGCTGGGCAGAATAAAATACATTTTGAGCACGACGTGGTATTAGTGAATGCGGGTAATGCAGCGTTGGGTATGACGGCTGATAGGCTTATTGAACGCTACCTGAAAAAGGGGGAAAACTTTTTACAGTCAGACCCGGTTGAGCAAGCACTTATTATTATCGACCAAGCACAGCAGACATTGATTATGGCAACCGACCCCATAGGTTTGAGCCAATTGTATTATGCCGTGACTGCAACAGGGCTTGTTTTTGGAAGTAGTGCAGATGATATTATTGCGCATCCTGAAGTGGCAGCGGATATTTCCGCGCAATCGGTCTATGATTATGTTTATTATCATCATTGCCCTAGTCCGCATACCATTTATGAGCAGGTTAAAAAACTGGAAGGTGGGCAGATTTTAATCTATCAGGAGGGTAAAGTAGAGATTAGAAACTACTGGATCCCAGACTTTCAGGAAACCATGTCTGCTTCTGTTTCAGAGATGGGAAAGG
>DAOVWV010000165.1 GCA_030636485.1 Methyloprofundus sp. | reverse complement strand
TGGTGCAAGGCAGGTTGAGTGTACCATTAATGGCCTGGGTGAACGGGCAGGTAACGCGGCACTGGAAGAAATCGTAATGGCAATTAAAACCCGGCACGACATTTTTAGCTGTGATACTCGCTTGGATACCCGGGAAATTATCACCTGTTCCAAATTAGTGTCTAGTATTACCGGGTTTCCAGTGCAGCCTAATAAAGCGATTGTGGGCGCGAATGCCTTTGCTCATGAGTCTGGCATACATCAGGACGGGGTTTTAAAGCACCGTGAGACCTACGAAATTATGCGTGCCGAGGATGTGGGCTGGACTGCAAACCGGATGGTTTTAGGTAAGCATTCGGGACGTAATGCCTTTAAAAGCCGGATGACAGAATTAGGTTTTGAGTTTGCCAGTGAATCAGAGTTAAATGATGCCTTTATGCGTTTTAAGCAGCTAGCTGATAAAAAACATGAAATTTTTGATGAAGATTTACAAGCCTTGATTACTGAGGTGAATACCGATAGCGAAGAAGAGCATCATAAGTTAGTTGCCTTAAAAGTGTGTTCTGAAACCGGTGAAACACCGAGTGCAACAGTGACTGTGGAAGTGGGTGAAGAGGAATTTACCGCAAGCTCGGAAGGCAGTGGTGCGGTTGATGCTGCTTTAAAGGCCATTGAATCTATCGTTAATTCAGGGGTTTCTTTAGAGCTTTATTCAGTGAATAGTATTACCAATGGGACGGATGCCCAGGGTGAAGTCACTGTGCGTCTAGAAAGAGGCGGGCGTGTGGTCAATGGTTTGGGTGCAGATACCGATATTGTTATCGCATCGGCTAAGGCGTATATCAATGCCTTGAATAAGCTAGAAGATAAGGGTGAAAAGAAGCATCCGCAGGTGTAATTAATGGTGTCGGGTAGATTTTCCTGGTTCCCATGCTCGCCGTTGGAATTCATACGGGAACGCTCTGCGTTCCGTGACGCAGAGCGTCACAACATACATTCCCACGCATAGCGTGAGGAACGAGAATATGTAAATGGATAATACAACACGATTACAATATTTGGCGGCAATGGGCATTGATGTCTGGGTGCCCCGACATGCTGAAGGCAGTCGCATGGCTGAAGATTTTCCTGTGGCTGTCGAAGCCGATAGCTGGGAGAGCTTGCAGGCTGAAATGGTGGTTTGTCAGCAATGTGATTTATCTCAATCTCGACAGCAGGTTGTACTCGGGTCTGGAAATCAGCAGGCAGACTTTTTGTGGGTAACGGAAGCACCTAGCCTGGAAGATGATCAGCAAGGCATCCCCTTTGCTGACCATTCCGGTGAGCTGTTGACAGAAATGTTAAGAGCCATGCAGCTAACTCGGGAGGATATATTTATTACCCATATTGTTAAATGCAGGCCGCCTGAGGATAGAGATCCGAGAGTCAAAGAATTAGAGGCTTGTAAGGACTACTTGCAGCGTCAGATAGCATTGGTTCAGCCTAAAATAATCATTGCGGTAGGGCGGATAGCCGCACATCAAATATTACACAGCAAAGCGCCATTAGCTGAATTGCGCGAAAGTGTACATGAGTTTTCTGGTATTCCTTTGCTGACGATATATCATCCTGCGTATTTATTGCGTTCATTAACCGAGAAGTCTAAAGCATGGCAAGATTTGCAGCGGGCGTTAACTCTTTTTGAAAAAGTAAAATAATAATGATAAAAAAACTATTTAATCAAATTAAAGGCTTAGTTACCTATGATGCCGATAGGGAGTTTTATGCCAAAGTATTTCCAGATAGCTTGAATCAGGTCGACCTAATGCGTTTTCGTAAAATGAGTAAAGCGGATTTACCGCGTGTATTGGAGATTGAAAGCCAGGGTTATAATTATCCGTGGAAAGAGCCTATCTTTCATGACTGTCTAAATGCCGCGCATTATGATTGCTGGGTCTGTGAGGATACCGAGGATAAAATGCTGGCTTTTTGCATCGTATCAACCGCAGTGGGTGAATCAACAGTACTCAATCTTTGCATAGATCCAGTGATACGTAAGCAAGGCCTAGGGCGCAAATTTATGCTACATGTGATCGAGAATGCACGGGCAAAAAAAGCGGAAAGTGTGTTTTTGGAAGTGCGTCCGTCAAATGTGGGAGCGATTGCCTTATATGAAAGCATGGGCTTTAATGAAATCGGTGTCCGTCCGGGGTATTACAAGACGGAAAATGGTGAGCGTGAAGATGCGCTTATGATGGCTTTTACCATCGTTTAATGGCGTTATTTTGTGCCGCTAAGCCTTGTAGGCTCTAGTTCCCACGCTCCGAGGCTGTGAAAGAAAGGGTGTCCCACCTTAAATCGGTAGCCAAAAAATCCAATATTGTAGCTTTTATATAACTGATAACATCCCTTTGAGGGATGTTATCCGTGTTGTATTTTTCTGAGAATCTATATATCAAAATTCTTAACTTAACGGCAGGTATGCAGAGTTATCCGCGTTAGCATCATTGAGCCGTTTCAGGCTTTGATAATTCAGGAACAAACAAGGCTGGATCCACTTTGGTCTTATTTAAGTAAACATTCCAATGTAAGTGGGGGCCTGTTACTCGACCTGTTTCACCGACTTCACCGAGCTTGGTACCTTGTTCAACGATTTGCCCCGCTTTAACGCTTATTTTAGACATATGAAAGTAGCCTGTGATCAAACCTTGGCCATGATCCAGAAACACGGTATTGCCATTATAATAATAACTTCCGGTATCAATCACTAAGCCAGAGGCAGGCGCACTAATCGTGGTGCCTTTAGCTGCGGCTATATCCAGACCACTGTGTGGGTTCTTGGGTTGTTTATTAAAAAAACGTTTCAACCCAAAAGGGCTACTGAGTCGGCCTTGAACCGGCAGGCTAAAGGATAGGTCATCAACCACCTGTTGTGTCCAGGTATTGAGCGCTTTATTGATGGCAGGGCGTTCGCTGGTGATGCGCTTGATGTCATCCGGGTTCGGGTTGACCATGCGTTTATTTTTGATGGTGATATATTGTGCGGGATAGTCTTTATCGACAATATCAAAATTAATCTGCATGGTTTCTGCCGCTGACTTTACCTGTATTGAGTGCTGGCCTATTTTTGCTTTAAGTGGAATACCAACAACGGCAACCCACTGCTGGTCTTTTTCTATGACTAAGACACGTTTTTTTTGAAAAAAGACTTCGGGAGCCGGACTTGCTACGCTGTCTAATGCAATATTGACGACTCCACCCGGAGTGTATTGTGGTTTGGGCAGGCTATTACCCAATAGCATTTGGGGGACACAGAGTAGTAGGCTAAAGAGCGCTTTATTCATGGTTGATTTCCTGTATTTGGCTGATAAATGTGCCTGATTTAAGGCGTGTATTAATGGTTTGTCCGACTGTTAGCTGTTTAGTTGAACTGATAAGTGTCCCTTGTGCATCACTGCTTAAAGTATAGCCACGCTGTAATGTCGCAAGTGGGCTGACGATATTCAGGGTTTGGCTCAGATGGCTGAGTGCCTGTTGGTCATCATGTAGCCTGGTTTGTATACTGGCGTTCAGGCGCTGGTTTAGGTTGCTGTAGTGATTGCTCAGTTGCTGGACTTTATGTACAGGGTTATATTGCCATAATTGAGCCTGTTGCGCCTTTAGTTTTGAGTTTGCCTGGTTTAAGCGGTTTTGCAGGCTGGCTTTAAGGCGTAATTCCAGTTCATCCAGACGTTGCGATTTTATTTTCAGTTGTTTTCCAGGGTGTTGCTGATTCAGGTTTTTAGTCAGCCAGCCTAATTGTTGCTGGTGCTGCTGTAGTTTATGTTGCAGCAATTGGCTTAAATGCTGTTCATAGGCCTGAAACTGACTCAGCCATTGCTGTGCATCCGGTGTGCAATGTTCCGCCGCTGCCGTGGGTGTTGCGGTGCGTAAATCAGCCACATAATCGGCAATTGTTGTGTCGGTTTCATGACCAATGCCACTGATAATCGGTAGCTGGCTTTTAAAAATGGCTTTAGCGACCATTTCCTCATTAAAGGCCCATAAATCTTCAAGAGAGCCACCGCCACGGGCTAGAATAAGCACATCACACTCCTTGCGTTGATTCGCGCTGATGATGGCCTGGTTAATCGCATATTTAGCCTCGTTTCCCTGTACCATGACCGGATAAATGATGACCGGAATGGATGGGAAGCGGCGCGCAAGAACGGATAAAATATCCTGTACGGCGGCACCGGAAGAGGAGCTAATAACACCGATAGCCTTGGGAATCAGCGGGAGCTGTTTTTTGTGTTCGCTGGCGAAAAGTCCTTGTTCATCCAGTTTTTGTTTGAGTTGCTCATAGGCTCGGCGCAGTGCGCCATCGCCTGCCTCCTGCATCCGGTTGACAATAAGCTGGTAGTCCCCGCGCGCTTCGTAAAGGCTGACATTGGCACTGGCTTGAATTTGCAGACCATTTTCGGGGATAAAACCAAGGCTTTGTGCCTGTCGTTTAAAGAGCGCGCAACGTACCTGAGCGCGTTCATCTTTTAGCGTAAAATAAAGGTGCCCTGAGGATGGACGGCTTAAATTTGAGATTTCACCAATGACCTGAATGGAGAAAAAATTCTGCTCTAAGAGTGATTTTACGTTCCGGTTGAGTTGGGTAATGCTGTAGATTGTGGGTTTAGCAGGGGAATATGAATCCATGGTATGCGATTATTTCAATATCGTTTTGTTTTTGGGTAATAATTTATCAAATCAGCGAGTATTGTAGAATAAAGTGAGTTAGGTTTTTAAATTAATTTTGTAGTTTACAAAGAAAGTGATGCTGGCTATAGTGTGTGTATGTACAATATCGACTAATGAAATTGTAGACATCTTTAGAGAAGGAAGAGCAAGGAAATATGATTTTTGGCTACGAACTTAAGACGGGATACCCTACAGGTTCTCGTTCCCACGCTCCGCGTGGGAATGCATGGGTCGACGCTCTGCGTCGCGGAACGCAGAGCGTTCCTGTATGCATTCCAACGCGGAGCATTG
>DAOVWV010000072.1 GCA_030636485.1 Methyloprofundus sp. | reverse complement strand
TTTGTTGTCGACACTGATACGCCGGAAGAAACAGCTATTGTTGCCAGCAAGTTATTATCTCGCTTAAATAAGAGCAGTGATTATTTTGAGTCCAGTTATATTCCTGAGGATAATGCTTTCTTTCGTCAACAGGCTTTTCTTTACCTTTCTACAGAAGAGCTGGATAAATTAGCCAGTAATTTAACCGATGCCCAGCCTTTTATAGGTTTTTTGGCGCAAAATTACCATTTAGAAGGACTGTTTGAAATCTTGACCCAGGCGCTGGAAAATAAAGACAGCGTAATTGGCCACAGTTTACCGGCATTACTATCAGCCATTAGCACAGCTATTGATAAGACTGCAAACGCTGAAAACCACCATGTTTCCTGGCAAAAAGTGCTTAACCCCAACGGCATGGCCAATAAAACCCGGCGCATTGTGATTACCAAGCCCAAAGTGCACTTTCAGTCGATGATGCCGGTTGCGGCGGCGATAGAAAAAGCGCGTGAAATTTCCGCACAGCTCAAGCTTGAAACACCCGGTTCCGACATCCGTATTACCGGTGATATTGCCCTGCAACATGAAGAGTTAGAGGATATAAGCGAAGGAGCGGTACTCAGCGGTATCGGCTCTTTAATATTAGTGCTATTGATCTTATTCAGATGTTTTCACTCGATTAAGCTACTGGTTGCAACGCTGATCACCTTATTGATGGGACTCACCTTAACCGCTGGCTTTGCCGCTATTGCCATTGGTCATTTAAATGTGATTTCGGTCTCTTTTGCCGCGCTGTATATAGGCTTGGGAGTGGATTTTGCCATCCACATGAACTTGCATTACCGTGATGAAATCGTACACAAACATAATAACTCACAGGCGATTAAAAATGCATTGCATAGCGTAGGCTTCTCGCTTTTTCTCTGCGCCCTAACCACTTCGATAGGTTTTTTTGCTTTCGTACCCACGGATTACATGGGTGTATCCGAACTAGGTCTTATTTCGGGGGTCAGCATGTTTATCGGGCTATTTGTCTCGTTAATCGTCTTGCCTGCACTATTAACCCTGTTGAAACTGAAACACGCTAAGCCCTTTCATCATCCGGCCAAGCCCTCTTTTTTACAGACATTTCCTTTTCGTTATAAAAAAACCATACGTATCAGCTCGGTGCTGTTAGCTTTTGCCTGTCTGTTTGCCATTCCGTATATCACATTTGACTCCAACCCCATTGATATGCGCAACCCCAAAGCCATGTCGGTCATTACCTTTAAAGATTTATTACAATCTAAGACAGACTCACCTTATGCACTTTATGCTTTAAGCGATAGCCTGGAAGAGACGCAGTTATTAAGTGCTCAGCTGGAGCAGTTGCCCACCGTGCATGGCACGATTAATCTGCAAAGCCTAGTTGCAACGGATCAAGAGGAAAAACTGTATACCATTGAAGACTTGGCTATGATCTTAGGTGCACAATTAAATCAATTCGATAAAGAGCTAACCCCCTCCGATACTATTGCAGTTTTACAAGGCTTTCAAACAACCCTTATTCAGCTTATTGAAGATGATGATAGTAGCGTAGATACTGATATTTTGCTAAAACTGAATGCCAGTATTGACCACTTTATAGCTGCGTCTAGCCTAGCGGAAAACCCTGAGAAACTAGCACAAACATTAGATAATAATATATTAGGCCTACTGCCCTATACCATTGATACGCTTAGCCAGGGCTTGACAGCGTATCAATTTGGCCTGGCAGATATACCCGATGCGATTCGTCTTTTATGGCTAAGTCCTACAGGCATCTACCGCACCATGATCATGCCTGAGCAAGATCTGAATATTCCGGCCAATCTCACCCAATTTACCAGTGATGTACAAAGCATTGAGCCTAAAGTAGTCGGCCTGCCGGTCGGTGAACTGGCTTCAGGAGCGGCTGTCGTAAGTGCTTTTCAGCAGGCATTCAGTGTCTCATTACTTATTATCACATTGTTATTGTTATTTATACTTAGAAGTATCAAAAATACCCTGCTAGTGATTGGACCTTTATTGCTTGCTGGCCTTTTGACCTGCACGGTGAATATTTTTCTGGGCATTCCGTTTAATTTTGCTAATATTATCGCCCTGCCACTACTGCTAGGGATGGGCGTTGATAGCGGCATTCATATTATGCACTGCCTACATGATAATCTTGATGACGATCAGCATTTATTACAAACCAGCACGGCACGTGGTGTCATGTTTAGCTCCATTACCACGATGAGTAGTTTTATCAGCCTCGCTTTAATACCCCATTTTGGTATATCCAGCATGGGTATTACGCTGGCAGTCGGAATTAGCTTTACCTTGCTATGTACCCTTATAATATTGCCTGCTTTTAGCAATAGAACCATTCAACTTTAATAAACCTAGATTATCCATGTCATTCAGCATCGCCGAACTTTTCACTCAACATAGTCAGGAAAAATTTGAGCTACACGAAAACTATTTGAACAATCAAATGGTACGTGTGTTGCAAACCATCGGCTATGACCGTAACTATACAAGGGCAACCGGGCAATACCTGTATGATCAGGACAATATTAAATACTTGGATTGTCTTAGTGGTTTTGGTGTATTCGCGGTGGGGCGTAACCATCCGACTGTTGTCAGTGCCCTACAGGAAACCCTAAGCCTGGAATTACCTAATCTGGTACAAATGGATGTCTCTTTATTAAGTGGCTTACTGGCAAAAAAGATACTCGCAACCTGCCCTGATAATCTGACTAAAATGTTTTTCTGTAATTCAGGCACAGAATCCGTTGAAGCTGCCATTAAGTTTGCCCGCTATACCACAAAACGGGAAAAAATTGTCTTTTGTGAGCATGGCTATCATGGCCTGACGATGGGAGCTTTATCTTTAGTGGGGGATAATATTTTTCGTGAAGGTTTTGGTCCTTTGTTACCGGAATGTAGCTCAGTACCCTTTAATGACCTTGCTGCATTGGAACAGGCCTTAAGCAATAAAGAGGTTGCCGCTTTTATTGTAGAGCCGATACAGGGTAAAGGCGTTAATATCCCCGATGATAATTACCTGCCTGAAGTTGAACGCCTGTGTAAAAAATATGGCACGCTATTTGTTGCCGATGAAGTCCAGACGGGCATCGGCCGCACCGGAAAATTCTGGGCAATCGAGCACTGGGGCGTACAGCCTGATATGATTTGCATGGCAAAAGCCTTATCGGGTGGCTTTGTGCCGGTCGGTGCGGTGGCAATGACCGACAGGATCATGGAAACGGTCTTTAATCGCATGGACAGAGCCGTGGTTCATGGCTCTACCTTTTCAAAAAACAATATGGCAATGGCAGCGGGTCTTGCAACACTGCAAGTGATGGAAGATGAAAAGCTCGTCGCCAACAGTGCGCAGGTCGGCGCAGATATTATCAGTAGCATCAATGCCATGAGTACAAAATATGAATTCTTAAAAGAAGCCCGGGGCAAGGGCTTAATGGTGGCCATTGAATTTCAGGCTCCCACAAGCCTAAAACTGAAAGCCGCCTGGGCAGCATTAGAAGCCGCAAATAAGGGGTTGTTTTGCCAGATGATTACCATTCCTCTATTTAAAGAACATCACCTACTCACTCAGGTCGCCGGGCATGGTATGAACGTTGTCAAATTATTGCCACCACTGAACCTGACACAAAAAGATCGCGACTGGGTTGTTGACTCATTCGAACACGCCATTGCTGACACACACAAAGTCCCTGGCTCTATTTGGTCACTGGGTAAAAACCTGGCTAGCCATGCACTCAAATCAAAAAAAGGGACATAAGGAACGCAAATGAAAATCGCTGAAAACTACCCACTTATTAATACGATTGATCTTCCGGAAGATGTACGTAAACTCTCCAGAGATCAGTTGATCCCTTTAGCAACCGAATTGCGCGAATTTTTAACGCATACGGTCAGTTTATCGGGCGGTCACTTTTCCGCTGGCTTAGGCACTGTAGAGCTTACCGTTGCTTTGCATTATGTTTACAACACCCCCAAAGATCAACTGGTCTGGGATGTCGGTCATCAGGCCTACCCACACAAAATTCTGACTGGGCGTAAAGAGCGTATGCCGACTATCCGTACCAAAAACGGTGTGTCTGCTTTTCCCAAACGTGCGGAAAGTGAATATGATGCCTTTGGGGTAGGACACTCCAGCACCTCAATCAGCGCTGCATTGGGTATGGCTATCGCCGCTGAAGCGAAAGGCGAAGATAGTCGCATGGTGGCGATTATTGGTGATGGTAGCATTACCGGTGGTATGGCTTTTGAAGCAATGAACCATGCGGGTGCACTGGATGCTAATTTGCTGGTTATTCTGAATGATAACGATATGGCGATTTCGCCGAATGTCGGTGCAATGAATAACTATTTCACTAAAATCATTTCCAGCAAACTGTACTCCTCGGTACGCGAAGAAAGCAAGAAAGTACTCAGCAGGCTACCCTCTGTCTGGGAACTGGCGAAAAAGACCGAAGAACATGTCAAAGGCATGATCGTACCAGGCACTTTATTTGAAGAGCTAGGTTTTAATTATATCGGCCCCGTCGATGGGCACGATGTGGATATGATGGTAGAAACACTACAGGCAGTCAAAGAATTGTCTGGCCCGGTGTTTTTACATATCGTCACCAAAAAAGGCAAGGGCTACGCCCCAGCCGAAAAAGACCCACTTGCTTATCATGGCGTACCGGCTTTTGACCGTAGCAAAGACTCTTTGCCTAAATCTGCACCATCCCTTCACCCGACTTATACCCAGGTATTTGGCCGTTGGTTATGTGATATGGCAGAAAAAGATCAACGTTTAATGGGGATTACTCCCGCAATGCGTGAAGGCTCGGGCATGGTTGAATTCTCCGATCGCTTTCCTGAGCGCTATTTTGATGTGGCCATTGCCGAACAACATGCAGTGACTCTCGCGGCTGGACAAGCCTGCCAAGGGGCAAAGCCAATCGTTGCCATCTACTCCACATTTTTACAGCGCGCTTACGATCAACTGGTGCATGATGTTGCTATCCAGAATCTGGATGTTTTATTTGCCATCGACCGCGCCGGTCTGGTGGGTCCTGATGGCCCTACTCATGCGGGTAATTTTGACTTTAGCTTTCTGCGCTGTATTCCCAATATGCTGATCATGGCACCCGCGAATGAAAACGAATGTCGGCAGATGCTAACCACCGGTTACAATCACCCAGGGCCCGCGGCTGTACGCTACCCACGTGGTAAAGGCCCTAGCATTCCAGTACAGGAAGACTTTACTGAACTGGAAATTGGTAAAGCAGGCATCTGTCATCAGGGTGGACGCATTGCCATACTCGCCTGGGGAAGCATGGTCACACCAGCATTGGAGGTTGGCAAGCAACTCGGTGCAACCGTGATTAATATGCGTTTTATCAAACCGATTGATGAAGCACTCATTTTAGAAATGGCTAAAACGCATGATGAAATTGTGACCATTGAAGAAAATGTATTGGCTGGCGGAGCAGGTAGCGCAGTTAACGAGTTTTTACAGGCACAGAGAATTTTTATGCCAGTATTCAATCTTGCCCTACCCGATGAATTTGTCGAACAAGGTACACGTGAAGAGTTATTAGCAGACTGTGGATTGGATACGCAGGGAATATTAAGTAGTATTGAGACGTTTTGTGCTTAATATGCTTTTGGTAGTACACAGTAAATAACTTACTCTGGCTCCCGCATTCTGCGTTCCGTATTTCGTGACGCAGAGCGTCGGCCTATGCATTCCCACGCAGAGCGCGGGAACGAGGTCTCGGGGGCGCTCATCGTTATACGCAAAGAACCATAAAACTTTGCCTAACCCTCTATATGTCTATCAAACTGTGTCCCCTACACCTACAAAACTTTTAATAGCGCTAAGCCTAGCCCTTTTCCCACTCCTCAGCCTTGCCCACGGCACAATAAGACCTTGGCAGCCTATCTGGTCAGCGTGGATATATACCCCTGATGTCGCCATCCCCATGCTATTAACGCTGGTGGTTTATTTCCGTGGACGCGCCAAAAGACGCGAAGCGGGTCGCCCAGTCAGCACAGGACAGACAATCACCTTTTTGCTCGGTATGCTCTGCTTTGTCATCGCCCTACAGTCTCCTCTGGAACCACTCTCAGAACACTTTCTGTTTTTTCATCAGATTGAACATTTATTGATGCGCGGCCTAGGGCCTTTGCTACTTATCTTAAGTATGCCACTTGCTCCTTTACTACAAGGGTTACCCAAGGTCATACGCCATTCAGTACTCGCCCCTATTATCAGAAATAAAGTCATACAGTGGCTGTATCGTTTTCTCGGACACCCCGTCGTTGCCTCGATTCTTTTTATCGCTACCTTACTTATCTGGCAAATTCCCAGTCTACATAATAGCGCCTTGGCGGATCAATCTCTGCACAACACCATGCATGTTACGATGATTGTCACTGGTTTCTTTTTTTGGTGGCTTATCTGCGATCCACGGCAAAAATCATCGCGTATTCCTTTCGGCATACGCATCATTGTTTTATGGTTGGTGACCATCCCTAATACCATTATTGGTGCCATTATTACCTTAAAACGAGATCAGATTTATGCGGCTTATGATGTATTGGATGGCCGCCTGGCGATAGAAATAATGCTGGATCAGCAACTCGGCGGCATTATGATCTGGGGACCAGGCGGCATGATGGGTCTGGTTGGTACGGCCGTGGTTTTTTTCCTATGGACACGCAAGGATAGAAAATTGCGTTATGCACAATAAGCCATTACCAACCTGTCAATAAAGACTAAACACTTCCTTAATCCGAACTCAGATTACTTACTTTTCATAGGTAATAAAACTATAGTTAAAGTCTACACTGCTATCATCATTAATATCTTCACGGGCAACCTCCCGCCATTGCTGCTTAAGCTCTGGAAACCAGGTATCGCCATCAAATTCCTGATGTATTTCTGTAATATAGAGTCTATCCGCCTGCATTAGAGTCGCTGCATATAATGTTGCCCCCCCGATAACAAAAACTTCATCCTCTGCTGCGCAATGTTGTAATGCACCCTCAAGATCATTAAAAACCAGGCAGTCCGGCTGGTGATACTCAGGGTCACGGCTGATAATAATATTTTCCCGTCCAGGTAAGGGTCGACCGATGGATTCAAATGTTTTACGCCCCATAATAATGGGGCTCCCCAGGGTAATTTTTTTAAATTTCTTGAGATCAGCCGATACATGCCAAGACATTTGTTTATTTTTTCCAATAGTACGTTTTGTTGCCAGAGCAACAATAAGAGCCAGTTTCATTTCTTTACTCTCAATTACTTGCCCATCTATAAAAGGCTAGTCATCTGATTCAGATATATGTGCGGCCATGACCGCTACTGGATCGAGAGGTTATTGGATTCTTATTTGCAGACTTATATGAATAATCTGGCGATGAAATAGCGTCCAGTGACGCATTATTAAGTATAGTCGCTGGCCTGCTAATTTGTTGGTTAAGTCATGCAGAAAATAGCTGC
>DAOVWV010000306.1 GCA_030636485.1 Methyloprofundus sp. | reverse complement strand
GTCAATTAATGCCGAGTAATTTTGCTAGTCGTCTGAAAGATGTACAGGCCGGCCTGATTAAGTATGTAAAAGATAAAGACATTCCTTTGCTTATTCAGATCATACTGACATTATTGTTAGGCTGGTTTATCTCACGCAGATATAGGCTAATAAGTGAGAAAAAAAAAGTCGATAATTATGCACTGGATTCCTTGAAACGTCCATGGGCAGCTGCGATGCTGTTCAGTCTCTATATGACCCCCTTTCTTTATCAAGACCGTTCCCTGGGGTTTATTTTTTTGACGGCAACAGTATCTTTACCATTATGGTTATATGTGTTGAGAGGGATGCTACCGGTAGCGTTGCGTGTTTCACTGACTGTCGTTGCCTTGATCGCATTGGCAGAGCAGGTTCGTTCTGTTTTCGGTGGTTTTTCCTTATTGTCCAGATTGACTTTAATCATGGAATTTATTATCGCTCTGGCAGCACTCCATTGGCTGTTGCCAGCTAGTTTTCAGCATATCTCCGATTCCCTGCGCAATAGTTTCTGGTACAAATTCCTGCGTATCTGGTTGCGTTATTCCGTGCCATTATTAGCAGCTGGAATAGTGGCGGTAACTCTGGGTTATTCCGAACTAGCGGATAAAATGGCCTTTTTGTTAATCTGGGGGCCGGTTGCAGGAGCTAGCTTTATAGCCATTGTGCGTGTCACTGAAGCACTTCTGCAAAGTTATATCGATATGGGGCATTTTGATTTTATGAATACGATTAGAATCAACCGGCATCCCTTTGTTACCCTGACGCGGCGAATTCTGCGAACCCTTGGTTTTTTGGCCTGGGCATTTCTTATTCTTCGGGCAATCTTGCTTTTGAATCCTGTGCTTAGTGTAACAAACGCGATGCTTACGGCGCAGTTAGGGATTGATCCTGTAACATTTTCTCTGGGGGGAATCCTGGCTTTTGGTTTTACATTGTGGTTTTCCTGGCAATTGGCGCGGTTTGTGAATCTTGTGCTGAATAACGAGATATTCTCTCGTATGCGTACGCCGCCTGGTGTTCCCTTTGCAATTACCACCTTCAGTCGCTATATTATTCTGGTCGCTGGATTTTTTGCGGCTGTTTCAATACTTGGGTTTTCGCTGGATAAAATCACCATAGTATTGGGTGCACTGGGGGTCGGTATTGGTTTTGGTTTGCAGAATATTACCAATAACTTTGTGTCGGGCATTATTCTTCTGTTTGAACGCCCCATTCGGGTGGGAGATAAAATTCAGCTGGATGATTTGATAGGCAGGGTTTCTTCTATCGGTATCCGGGCGAGTAAAATTACCAGCTTTGAAGGCTCTGATGTGATTGTTCCCAATGCAGATTTTATTTCTTCACGGGTGATTAACTGGACATTTTCCGATGAGAAACGCCGGGTTATTTTACCGGTTGGAGTGTCTTACGCAACGGATCCTGAACAGATTCTAGAGTTGCTGTTAAATATTGCCAAAGCTCACCCCGAAATAATTGATTCGCCTGAACCAGAGGCTCTGTTTCAGGGGTTTGGAGAAAGTTCTCTCAAGTTTGAGTTGCGTGCCTGGACGGAAAGTGATCGTGGCTGGGTTACTGTTAAAAGTGACTTGACATTAATAGTGCACAAGGCGTTGAAAGAATCAGGTATCAATATTCCGTTTCCACAGAGAGATGTCAACCTACGTAATATTCCAGAACTACAGGAAATATTATCCTAGATAATAGTCGTTGATCGCTATAAAACACGATAGTTTTTGTATTAACTAAAGGGAGTATTTAATGGTGAATATCAGAGTATTTTTTGTTTTATAAGTAAACTAACGTTTATTATTTAAAGCTTTGGGTCTAAATGATTAATTGAATATGCCTATATAGAGGAGGTTTGCCTTTTTTACTATTGTATTTCTTGTGAATTTCAATATATTATATAAAGTTAAAACGATGCAATAGAGTTGCTTAAAATGGGTCAGTAAAATTTTCACAAACAATACCAGTACAATTTAATTTAAAATTTAAGGAAACGTTATGGCTGTTTTTGATTTTAAAAAAGGATTGCTAGAGTTTGGCGAAGGTATATGGGCATATATCATAATAACAGTGATCATTGGTATAACAATGAAGCGCTTCTAGCGAGTGAGATAATTAGCACTCAACCCTGTTTTATTGAATCCAATACTCATGTGTAAGGAAATGCCTTGAGGGCTGGATTTTCATTACTTTAATTTAGTAGCAGTGACGCAGAGCATGGGAACGAGACTAAAACACATACCTAATTCTAAATGACATTATCCTTCGACGCAAAAGAATCTATAAAAACTGCCTTGGCAATGACTATTTCCTACGGCATTGCCTTGTCACAGGACTGGAATAGTCCTCTATGGGCTGGGTTTGCCGTTGCTTTTATCAGCCTGTCAACCAGTGGGCAGTCGTTTAATAAATCCGCGATGCGAATGGTGGGAGCTTTTGCAGCAGGTGCAGTTTCACTTACACTTATTGCCTTGTTTCCTCAAGAACGCTGGTGGTTTATGGCAGGCTTATCATTATATGTAGGGGGATGTACCTATATGATGAGTGCTGATAAATATCAATATTTTTGGTTTTCCGCTGGCTATGTGTGCATTATTGTTGCTTTAGAAGCGGGGCCTAATCCTGTTCGTGCCTTTGATCTTGCTATTTTACGTATTCAGGAAACAGCCTTAGGTGTGCTGGTTTATAGTGTTATCACCGCCTTATTATGGCGTAGCAATAGCCTTAAAAAATTCAAGGCGGTATGTAAACAATTACATACCTCTCAGCATCAACTGTATCGTCATTATTTTAAGCTAATGCAAGGGGATGGAGATTTAACCGCTGCCAGAAACTTGATGGCGCAGGCTATACAGCAACAGACACAGTTTCAAGTATTACTGCTTGCTGCACAAACAGATAGCTATGAAATGGGTGAACTCAAACAACAGTGGCAAGACTATCAAAATCAGTTAGGTACATTAAGCATTGTATTAGAGCGCTGGCATGATAGCTTTGTTCCGGCAAAAAATGTAGAGATAGCTGAAATTATTCCTAAACTCAGTGTATTTGACAGGGAAATGGAGCAGCGCTTTATACTGCTTACCTCTCTATTAGAAGGTAGTGCACCTGATTACACTGTACAGACAGTTGACTTACAGCTGGATGAAAACGCCCTTAATAAACTGTCCCATTTTCAACAAGCGGCACTACATGCAATTTATAAAAATTTACGCCAATTAGAGAGACTCACGCAAACTTTATGTCAAAGCCTTGCTGCCATCAAAGGATTTGGGGGTGGCGTCAAGATAAACAATGATACTACGCAAGCTCAAGCTGCGGGTATTGGTGCTGCTTTTGATATAGAGCGTTTAGCGGGTGTTTTGCAAGTGAT
>DAOVWV010000291.1 GCA_030636485.1 Methyloprofundus sp. | reverse complement strand
TCTGTTTTACGTGGCACTGGTTCACTGTGGATAAACCATAAAAAAGTGGCCGAGCAAGCAATAGAATACCCTGTGTTTGCCGTTTGGGAAGGTCTGGATATTGGTCGAGACCAAATCACGCCCGTCTCTCCTGAGTATCAAGTTCCCTTTACCTTTAGTGGCACATTGAAGTCTTTGTCTTATCACCTCGACTGAACAGTCGCCTAAAGTAAGCTTAATCAATGGCTACGAAACACAAAAAACCACATTTTCATTTTTTGCCCATCGTCTACCTACTCTTTTTTATGGCAGGCACCTTCTTTATTGAAATGGGGCTCTCAGCCTATCAGGCAAGTGTCAAAACCCAGTCCTGGACTAAAACGCAAGGCCAGTTGCTTGATGCTAGATATCGTACTGAATATAATCCGAACCTGTATACCAGTGGTGAGGGCGCTTATGAAACGTTCTTCCACCTCATCTATACTTATACATCAGTTAATTATATTTTCCCAATGATAGCTAAAGTTAAAAAAGCAATAACAGCAATTTATCATGCAATAGACTCCAAATATTTACCTCGTTATCTCGCTCAATTTGATATACGTATAAAAATGTAATATTATAACATTACATTTTTTATTGCTTAAACCCAGTCTTCAATATGTTTCGTCAACCATGCCCGCTATTTCTCATTATCATTATTTCTTGCCCGCTGATGGCAGAAGAGGTGCAAGAGTTAGAGCCTGTTATCATCTCTGCCCCCTTGCATAAAAAAACAGCGGAAACAGTACACCCTGTTAATATATTAGCCGGGGATGAATTATCAATGAAACAGGCGACGACGATTGGTGAAACCTTAAAAGGGGAACTGGGCATTCATAGCATGTCTTTTGGTACTAGCGTTGGGCAGCCCGTGATTCGTGGGCAGACGGGAGTGCGTGTGCAGGTATTGCAAAACGGCTTAAGCAGCCTTGATGCATCAGGTGTTAGCCCGGATCATGCGAATAGTACCGAAGCCATGCTGGCTGAACGAATCGAGGTGTTACGTGGGCCTGCCAGCTTACTCTATGGCAGTGGCGCAATCGGCGGCATTGTGAATGTGATTGATAACCGGATTCCGCTGTATGTGCCTGAAGCCGCTGAATTTGCTTTTGAACAGCGCTACAACTCGGTTTCTAATCAATGGAGTAGCGTGTTAAAGCATGATGGTGGTTTAAACGATTTTGCCTGGCATGTGGATGGGTTCTTTCGTACTAGCGATGATTACCATGTCCCTACCGAGTCGAATGGTTTGGGTTATGTAGAAAATACCGATGCACAAAGCTGGAGCGGCACTTTAGGCGGTTCATGGATAGCGGATTGGGGAATGCTAGGCTTTTCATACAACCACCTGGATAACAATTATGGCATACCACCTGTCGATGAACTGGTGCGTATTGATTTACAGCAAAACCGTTATGATCTAAGAGCGGAATTTTATGAGCCTTTTTCCTGGGTAGAAGCCTTAAAATTACGCTTTGCGTATAATGACTATCAACACGCAGAGCTAGAGGATGGAGTGACTGTCGGAACACAGTTTGATATTCAGGGTATCGAAGGTCGGGTTGAATTGGTACATAAGGAAATTGCTTTTATTGATCATGGTGCCTTAGGGTTTCAAGCGCAGAGTAAAGACGCAATCGCGGTGGGTGAGGAGGCTTTTGTGCCACCTTCGGAAAAACAAAATTATGCGGCTTTTATGGTCGAAGATATTCATGCAGGGAATATCGCCTATGAATTAGGCTTGCGTGTTGAGCACCAGATCATTGATGCTGACGGTTTTGCGCGTAAACAACACACCCCAGTGAGTGCTTCTTTATCCGCTTTATGGAGTGCAAGCGATAATGTGTTTGTGAGTCTCGCCTTTACCCATGCACAACGGGCACCGGAAGTGGCTGAACTGTTTGCCGATGGCGTACATTTTGCTGCGCAAAGCTATGAACTGGGAGACGAAGATTTACAACTGGAAACATCGTATAACCTCGAACTTAGCTTTAAAACAGATTTTGACTGGATGAGTGCTGAGTTGAATGCTTTTCATAACTGGAGTCATGATTATATTCTGCAACAGAATACTGGCGAGTGGTTTAATTTGCAGAGTGAAAGCTTTGTTACAGACTGTGCTGCTAATGAAGAGTGCTTAGCTGTCTATCAGGCAACGCAAAATAATGCGCGTTTCTATGGTTTTGAAGTACAGCTGGACTTTCCCTTATGGGAAGGCGAAGATAATCAGTTTGCCATGAGCTTGTTCAGCGATTATGTGCGTGGCGAATTAGTCAACGGTGGTAATGTGCCACGTATGCCACCGCTACGTTATGGTTTCCAGTTTGACTATTTTGGCTATGATGCTTTTTCCGCTGGGCTGAGATTGACACGCGCAGAGTCGCAATCCCATGTGGGGAAAAATGAAACGCCAACCGCTGGATATATATTATTAGATGCCAATGTTTCTTATCAGATTCAGTTTGCAGATAAATATGATCTTTTGTTATTTGTAAAAGGAAATAATTTACTCAATGAAACGATTCGTAACTCGACATCTTTTTTAAAGGACTATGCACCAGAGCCAGGGCGCGGTGCAGAAATAGGATTAAGGGTGAGTTTTTAATGACAGAAAATATTGATAGTAAAACCTTGCAAGGTCAACATAATCACCGTGGCTGTGTCGATCATGCTTTACAAGCCGCAGAGCAAATCTGCAGCAAAAATGGCGTACGCCTGACAGCGATTAGAAAACATGTGCTGGAGCTTATTTGTGCCAGTCATAAAGCAATAGGTGCCTATGAATTACTGGATTTGTTTCGCGAGCATGATCCTAATGCAAAACCTGTCACCATTTATCGCGCACTGGATTTTTTAATGGAAGCAGGTTTGGTGCATAAAATAGAGTCGCTGAATGCCTTTATTGCTTGTTTACAAGCTGAAGCACAGCATCAGTCTGTGATTTTAATTTGTGATCAGTGCAAGAATGCCTATGAGATTGATGCGACACCGGTTTATGAACGTTTATTTTCTTTAAGTGAAGAAGTGCAATTTAAGCCGCAGTGTTTAACTTTGGAGCTGCATGGGCAGTGTGTGAGTTGTCAGGGTGAGTAAGCTGGGTAAAAAATAGGATGTGCCTGGTGTATCCGCACGATGATAATTTAATAGCCCTATTGTAACGTCTCATTACCCACTAGTACGGAACAACACAAAAGCCCATCATTCCTGTAGGCTACCCAGTCAAGCGAGGGCACAGAGGCCTATATTTCTAGCACGACCTCTAGGAATCATTACTCCCCCACCCAACTACTTATCGACGCTAAAATAACCCGGCTGTGTAAAAAACTGCAAGTAGTTTTCTATTGTTGGTACCGTATCCAACGGAATCATCATACTGGCTCGCATATACTCATTACTTGCCTCACTATCAATGCTTTTCAAATGCTCATTATGTAGAGATCTGGATAATTTAAAATGAGC
>DAOVWV010000330.1 GCA_030636485.1 Methyloprofundus sp. | reverse complement strand
TGCATCACTTTTTTCTCTATCGGCAGTACTCGGTAGACGGCCATCTGCTGCTCCACGCCACATCAGTTGGGTTGTCTTGGGGCTGATAATGTCAATGATAAGCGTACCTTGCTTATAGTGGGTCACCTGAGTCTCGGAAGATCCATAGCCTACACCGCCATAATAGCCGTATCCCGCCCTATAGGCATAGCCAGAATACATGCCATTATAGTTATTATAAGTGCGTATATCGGCTCTTTCCTGAATAACAATACTGTAATTAATTAAAAAATCGACTGTATCGGTATTTACTTTAGTATAGCCCTGGCTTTGCAGTTGCTGATCAATGGTTGAGCGTATGCGCTGATCCATTATTGGGTTTAAAAATTTTATACTGGCCTCATTATGTTTATTATCTGCATGCCAGCGGTAGGTTTTGAAAGTGGAAAAATCAACGCTACTATCGTAATCAGTGCTGAGCGAAAGAGATGAACAGCCTGATATAAATATCGTGATGATAAAAGCGAGTAGGTAGTGCCTCATTTTTTCGGCCTTGTGTGAGATAAAATAAGCGGGAACAAACCTTATTATTCAAGGGTTGTATGTTTTATGTAGTTAATGATATGCTGATGCCGTTAATTTGTTTTAGACGTTAAAATAGCAAGTGCTTTTTGTACGTGTTCTGCCGTTTCTATACCCAGATCAGTTAAATAACCGCCATCGTCACG
The DNA here is from genome assembly GCA_030636485.1 of Methyloprofundus sp. Lineage (GTDB taxonomy): Bacteria > Pseudomonadota > Gammaproteobacteria > Methylococcales > Methylomonadaceae > Methyloprofundus. Next base: position 2,467 of record DAOVWV010000330.1, on the reverse strand, counting down.
ACTAAGTAGATTTTTCTCGTGCAGGCGTTTAATCGCTGCAATGATCTCAGGTGGAGCAGTATTGTGTACTTTAATGCCTTCTTGAGTCGATGTTAACTTGTAACGTGCTAAAATATTGAGTTCTTCGGTAAGGTCTGGTGAAATAGGCATAGTGTAATTCCTTATTGTTGTATTTAAAAGTTGGTTTAGGAACGGGTATTATTGAATTCTCGCTCCTTATGGTTTGGGTTATATTCTATACCACTAAGCAACTGACAGAATACAGAAAAGTAAAAGAAAAAATAATTATTATTATATAGAGAAGTTATAAAATGAAAATTCTTATAAGAATCATAATGTTTGTTGTGATTGCGAGTATGTTTTTTAGCATAATGGGTAGGGTTCAGCCCAGTTATGATAAAAATCATACTATCCTGTATTCAGATTTTATTCAGGATATCCGCAATGGTGTGGTGTCTGAGGTGACTATAAGCGGTGAAACGGTCAACGGGAAGCGGAGTAATGGTGAGCGTTTTGTAACCTATAATCCTGATGATATTCATATGATTGATGATCTGATTGAGTATGGTGTAAAAATTAAGGTAGCGACACCAGAAAAACAATCCATGCTGATGCAAATTTTTATTTCCTGGGCACCTATGTTGCTATTAATTGGGGTTTGGGTTTATTTTTATCGCAAGCAGCAAGGTGGCGCTGGTGGACAAATGGGCATGGGCAAGAGCCGTGCAAAACTGCTGGAAGAAGATCAGATTAAAGTTGGGTTTGCTGATGTGGCGGGTGTTGAAGAAGCAAAAGAAGATATTATGGAAATCGTTGATTTCCTGCAAGACCCATCAAAATACGAGTATGTCGGTGGGAAGATTCCTCACGGTGTGTTATTGGTAGGTCCACCGGGAACGGGTAAAACCTTATTGGCGCGAGCGATAGCGGGAGAAGCGGGCGTACCGTTTTTCTCCATTTCGGGGTCTGACTTTGTAGAAATGTTTGTTGGGGTAGGGGCATCACGGGTGCGTGATATGTTTGAACAAGCCAAAAAACGCGCGCCTTGTATTATTTTTATAGATGAGATTGATGCCGTCGGTCGTCAGCGTGGAGGCTCTGGCCCTGGCGGTGGTGGTAATGATGAGCGTGAGCAGACCTTAAACCAGTTACTGGTTGAAATGGATGGTTTTAGCGGTAATGAAGGCATTATTGTGATTGCTGCAACTAACCGCTCTGATGTATTGGATAAAGCATTATTAAGACCTGGACGTTTTGATCGAGAGGTACATGTTGGTTTACCTGATATTAAAGGCCGTGAGCAGATTTTAAATGTGCATATCAGCAAAGTGCCTCAGGCGGACGATGTTAATATCAGAGATTTAGCGCGTGGAACACCTGGTTTTTCAGGAGCTGAGTTAGCAAACCTGGTGAATGAAGGTGCATTATTGGCGGCACGTAACAACAAGCGTGTGGTGACCATGGATAATTTAGATCGTGCGCGTGATAAATTACTGATGGGTGCCGAAAAGCAGTCGATGGTGATGCGTAAAGAAGATCTGTTAATGACTGCCTATCATGAAGCAGGTCATGCAATCGTTGGGCAAAATGTGCCTGAGCATGATCCAGTCTATAAAGTCAGTATTATGCCGCGAGGGGGTGCTTTAGGGATCACAATGTTTTTGCCTGAACGCGACCAGTATAGTGCCAGCAAAGATAAACTTGAAAGTCAGATTTCAGGGTTGTTTGGTGGACGTATTGCCGAAGCAATTATATATGGTAATAATAAGGTAACGACAGGGGCATCCAATGATATTGAAAGAGCAACTCAGCTTGCCCGCAATATGGTGACCCGCTGGGGCTTGTCAGACAAGCTAGGGCCTATGGATTATGGCGATAGTGAAGGCTATATGGGCTCGCAAAGTAAGCCGATGTCCGAACAAATGGCAAAAGTCATTGATGATGAAATTCGTCTTGTCATAGATAGAAATTATCAGCGTGCTGAAGATATTCTAAATGACAATATGGATATATTGCACAATATGGCTCAAGCCTTGATGGACTGGGAAACAATCGATAAATTCCAGATTGGAAAGTTGTTAAAGGGTGAGAAAATAGACCCACCTGAAGATGATCCAGAGCCTGAAAGCACAGAGACAGAGAATGATATTGATGCTGATGCTGATGCTGATGCTGAAGCTGAAGCTGAAGCTGAGGATGAGGATGTTAAATTTGATAAGCAGGCCGGAGCGCATGGCGATCAAGAGATGTAAAAAGCGGGTAAGGACTTAATGTTCTAACGTTTGCTGCAATACCCCTGCCAGTTGTTGAATAACTGGTAGGGGGCTTTACTCCCCAGTTTTACCTATTCCCCTCCAGTACCCTCAAAATGCCTCAATATAAGGTCGTCAATTGATGATGCCTTGCTACTTATGAATACACAAATTAATAACCAGATCCGCATAGAGGCATCCTGGAAAGAGCAGTT
>DAOVWV010000012.1 GCA_030636485.1 Methyloprofundus sp. | reverse complement strand
AGTTCTGAGCACAGTTTACGTTACCGGCTTACACATGCACTGGAAACCTATGTATTCAAACAGGCAAATGCTGTTACTACCATTTGCAAAGGTTTACGCAAAGACATAAGTCAACGGGGGATAGCTGAAAATAAAATTACTGTGATTCCTAATGCGGTTGATATAGAAAAATTTAGTTTTGGACAAAAAGCAGATACTGAACTTAAACAACAATTAAATTTGCAAGATAAAACAGTACTGGGATTTATAGGTTCTTTTTATGCTTATGAAGGAATCCCATTAATCCTGGAAGCATTACCTGAAATTCTTAAGCAGCGACCAGAAGTACGAGTATTATTAGTTGGGGGCGGCCCGCAAGAGCAAATAATCAAAGATAAGGTTAAACAATTAAAGCTTGAATCGGTTGTCATTTTTACCGGTCGGGTTCCGCACGAGCAAGTGCAGGACTATTATAAACTCGTGGATATTTTTATTTACCCGCGCCTGGCGATGCGTCTCACTGAGTTGGTGACACCTCTCAAGCCTTTGGAAGCCATGGCACAAGGGCGTTTGGTCATTGCTTCCGATGTCGGGGGGCATAAAGAGCTTATTCAGGATCAGCAAAATGGGGTGCTGTTTAAAGCCAATGATGTCAGTTCCTTAGTCGCTTGTACGCTAGATTTATTGGCGCATTATCAGCAATGGGATAAAGTGCGCCAGGCAGGGCGACTGTATGTTGAGCAGGAACGAAACTGGCCGAAAAGTGTGGCTAATTACCAGCAGGTATATGCGCCGTTATTAAAGGAGTAAGGTGTATTCCATGCATTCTTAAAGAGATAACCGCTTAAATTTCCCAAAGCGCAATAGCATCAATGGCAGTAACAGTAAATTCAATAAAGTGGATGAAGCAAGCCCACCTATAATAATCGCTGCCATCGGTCCCATAATTTCCAGTCCCGGATTATCGCTATTTAAGGCGATAGGAGACATGGCCAAGGCAGTCACTAAAGCGGTCATTAAAATAGAAGGCAAGCGTTCTTGTGCGCCTTTTAATGCCGTACCTAAATTCCATTCCAAACCCTCATGCTCTACTAGGTACTGATAATGGGATAGCAGCATAATGCTATTACGTACGGTAATGCCAAATAAGGTAATAAAGCCAATAATTGAGCCAACAGACAGGCTGGCATCCATTAAAATGACCGCCACGATACCGCCAATCAGTGAAAAGGGGATATTCAGCAATGCGATACCGACATGACGTAAATTACCAATCGCAATATAAATAAAAATAAACACCCCGATACTCGCTAGCAGGGCATGTAAAATCAAGTCCTGTTTTGCCTGAGCCTGTTCCACTGCGGCACCTGTAAATTCAGGGTAGGTATTATTTGTAAAGCTGATTTTCTGGGTGACTTGTTGTTTAAGTTCCTGCATAAAGGAGGCAATATCACGCCCTGTGACATTGCAGGTAATGCCTTGTCGCCGTTGTGCATTTTGGTGCAAAATATTATAGCGTCCCTGATTGTGTTTTATGTCGGCTATGTCACCTAGGCTTATCAGTTTCCCACTCAGCGTTCTTATGGGGAGTTGGCTGAGCAGATCCGGCTGATTGCGCCATTCAGGTTTGAGTGCGACGGTAATATTATAGATACGGTTGCCGTGCAAGTGTTTACCTACTACGTGTCCGTCATAGGCGGCCTGGATGGTTTGCATAACGCTACCTGCCCGTACTCCCCAGAATTTAAGCTGCTGCTGATTTAACTGAATTTGAATCATGGGAGTGCCAGGGGGAGAGCGTAGCTGGATATCCGTGGCTCCTGGAATAGTATGCATTAAGGCCGCGACTTGCTGGGCTTTTTTATCCAGCTGATTGAGATCATTGCCATAAATGTTGACCACGACCGGTGAAGTGTAGCCTGAAATCGTTTCATCAACCCGTTCAGTTAAAAAGGTATTTGCTTCGAATAATAAACCTGGAAAACGCTTGAGAATATCACGTAGTTTTTCTAATACTTGCTGTTGCCCAGCCCCCGAGAGAGGCTTTAGACGCACTTCGTATTCACTGTAATGACTGCCATAAGTATCTGCGCCCCTTTCTGCCCGGCCAGCCCATTGAGAAACCGATTCAACTTGAGGGATCGCCTTGAATTGTGCGCTTATTTGCTTGCCCTGACGAATCGACTCTTGTAAGGAAGTGCCAGGCATACCGGTGGTATGCACAATATAATGCCCTTCACGCAATTCAGGTAAAAATTTATGCCCTAGCGAAAAAAATTGATAGCCTGCTAATATCATGAGTAAGACACAGCTGATTGTAATCAGTTTAAAATGCTGGGAAATAGTCTGTAGCAGGCGTGCATAAAGTGGGTTTAAAAAACGGATAACAGGCGGGGTTGTGTTGAATTTTATATTGTTACTTAATAGTACATAGCACAGAGCGGGAGTCAGGGTTAATGCGACGCATAGTGACATTAAAATGGCGAGGATGTAAGAGTAGCCTAAAGGTGCGAATAATCGCCCGGAAACCCCCTCTAGGGTTAATAAAGGCACAAAAACCAGAGCGACTATAAAGCTTGCATAGACCACTGAACTACGCACCTCCATAGAGGCATCATAAATGACTTGCTGAGTGCCAAGAGGTTTTTCCAATGCACTGTTCTCACGTAAACGGCGGAAGATATTTTCGGTATCAATAATCGCATCATCAACGACTTCACCCAGAGCAATGGCCAGCCCTCCTAATACCATGATATTAAGATTGATGCCTAGTTCGAGTAAAACCAGAACAGAGCTTACTAAGGAGATGGGAATAGCAACGGCAGAAATGAGTGCGGTACGTAAGTTATATAAAAATAAATATAAAATAAGCAGTACAAATAAGCCACCTAATAGCAGGTGACTCGATAAATTATTTAAAGAGGCTTCAATGTAGTCAGCGGGTCTAAACAGGTGTGAATAAAAATCAATCTGCTGTTCTGCGAATAATGGTTCAAATTCTTCTAAAGCCAGTTCTACAGTATTGGAAACGCTCAGGGTATTGGCATCATATTGACCGATAATCATCATCACGATGCCTGATTTACCCATGATTTGAGCAGCACCAATAGCGGGTTCCGGTGCATATTGAATCTTGGCTACATCACCTAACAGTAGGGTATGTTCATCACTATACTGAATAATGCTTTGGCGTAATTGTTCGGGGGTTGTTGCCACGCCTGTGACTTGCAGGGTAAAGCGTTGGTTATTATTTTCTATAAAGCCACCGCCTTGTACTTTGCCCATTTGTGAGGCGGCAATAATCACTTCATCTAGCGAAAGGTTAAATTGATGTAATTTTATCGGGTCGAGCTGGATCTGTACTTGCCTGATCTCACCGCCAAAAATATTAACGTCAGCAACCCCGGGAACAGATAATAAACGTGGCACTAACAGTGTATCGACCAGATCACGTAATTGCATCAGGTTTTTGTGCTCAGAGTTAAGGCCAATAGTCAGTACGGTCGCCGAAGATGAGCTTAAAGGCACAGGAACAGGCGTTGATACACCTTTCGGGAGTTGTGCCGCGATACTTGACAGTCGCTCCGTGACGAGTTGACGATTACGATAAATGTCACTTTTCTCATTGAATATGGCGGTAACGATGGAGAGTCCTTGTATGGATTCTGAACGTATGGTTTGTAGTCCCATTAAGCCGCTGATAGATGATTCAATGCGTTGAGTGACTAATATTTCAACCTGTTCGGCAGAAAAACCGGGAGATTCAGTCTGAATAATAATCTGCTTAGGTGCAAATTCAGGAAAAATATCCAGTCCGGCATTGATAAAGCGATAGCTGCCGTAGAGTAATATCAGCAAGGCCAGTGCAATGACGATGCCATAAAAGCGTATGGAGAAGCGGACAAGATAGGCAAGCATAGTGGTTAATTTGTTTTAGGGCAGGGTGGAAGGGCTTTGGTTTGCAATTTTTACGCCCTTTTTACGCTTGGTTAGCCAGGCACTTTATTTAGCGAATTTTTGCAGCATCAATCAGTCATCATCGTCTTCGGCAGGGATTTGGCCTCGAAATTCTTCTGATAACAGCATCTGTGCGCCAGTGGTCACTAGATAAAATCCCTCTTGTAGCGGATCCTGAATAAAATAGGATGCTGTGTTGACTAATCTTTTTTGCTCTATTTTAACCCGTTTAAAGAGTTCATCGTCTACCTGAAGGTAAACATAGGCTTGCCCTAAGTGCCAGACGATAGCGGATGCAGGGATGATAAAGCCGGAGAGTTCATCTTCTTTTAAAGGGAGCCATGCGGTCACACGCGAGTGATAAGTATCAGTGGTCTGGTTACTCAGATAGAAAAAAGCGGTGCCTGTTGCCTGTGGGTGGAGGGAGTGCATTGCTGCACTGGATATTAGACTGGCTGACTGTGCTTTTTCACGTAAACCAAAAGAGTGAATGGCAACGCTTGCGATAGGGGATGTTAGTGGTGCAGGAAGGTAAATAAGGTAAATAGGCTTGCTAAGAGCATTGAGCATATTAGAATGGGAATACTCTTCATTTAAAAACCATTGAGTTAAGACTTTTCCCCATTTTTCCTGAGTATGCAGGCGTATATTATTCGCCTGTTGTTCAGCCGCCTTAAGGTTGGTTTCATCCCTTTCTAACTGACTTCTTTGGGCTAATAATTTGCGTTTAGAAACCGCTTTTTCACGGTGCAGGCTTTCCAGGCGCTGTACATTAAGTTGGGATTGTTTGACTGTTATACGTGCGTTGGCGAGTCTGTTTAATACCGTAAAGTACTCTTTACGTGTATTGATTAAAGGGGATAGGTCTACGCGTGTGGCAAATGTCTCAATTTCAGGACTAAACAAAGTACTTTGCAATGCCTGAGTCTGTATGCCGGTTATATTGATAATGTCCTCATCAATATGTACGCTAAAAGCTGCGCTAGCGATTGGCACAACACTATCTTCATCATCATTATTTGCAATACTGTTCAGGCTAGTCAAAAAAAGTAGTGACAAAAGGATGTGTAAATAATGGATTTTCGGCATAATGATAAAACAGTTATTCGCTGTTGTAAATATGAAGGGAAAATGGCTGGGAAGAGTATTATAAAGTATTCGTATTTATTCAGATAGCTTACAAGCTAAAGGCAGATGAAAAAACAATGTACAAAGAGATTTTTTTGAGAGCATTGATAAAGTCTCACCCCAAAATGGTTCATATTCCTAATGCGTGAGTTCAGTCTATTTTTGTGTTGTGTTTTGAGTCTTTATTAAATGAAGCACTGTTCCTAGAGAGAGTCATTCTTCCATTATTAAATAATTAAAAAAATCAGCTTAAAAATAGCCGTCCAAAGCTAATTTTAGGATAAAATGTTAACCGATAATAATTAGAGTATTAAAGGTACAAGAATAATGAGTGAAAATCCGGAAGAACTAAAATATGCGGTCACGCATGAATGGGTCAAGTTAGAGGCTAATAATATTATTAAGGTTGGGATAACTGATTTTGCTCAGCAAGAGTTAGGAGATCTGGTTTATATAGAGCTACCTGAGGTAGGTCGACAATTGGCGATAGAAGAGCAGTGTGCCGTTGTTGAGTCGGTTAAAACGGCATCAGATTTGTTTAGCCCTGTTGCCGGAGAAGTGATTGCAGTGAATGAAGATTTGGCTGATGCGCCTGAATTAGTGAATGAGGATGCATTTGCGACCTGGCTATTCAGTATGAAGATAAAAAGTACTGATGACTTAGAGCGCTTATTAGATGCAGACGACTATGAGCAGGCTATTGCGTAGATAAGTCTGTGTATAGTTTGCAATGAATATTGCTAAAAGCTTGTAATGCCTAGTCTTTTGTTAAAGTGACTAAAAAATAACCAGCACTTTTAAATCAGCTACTTAGGCAGCTTTTGGGCGTTTATCTCGCGTGTATGTTTTTAATAGTGTCAATGACAGGGTATTGTGGAAAAATGGCAAATCAAAATGCAAAAGGGTTGAAACGTATCATTAAGGCCTGCTTTTTTTCACTCGCTGGTTTTAAAGCGGTCTGGAAACATGAAGAGGCCTTTAGGCAGGAAGTGCTTTTATTTATCTTGGCAACGCCACTCGCAATATGGCTAACGGATAATAATATAGAAAGGGTATTATTAATTGCTAGCCTTATAGTGGTGTTAATCGTTGAACTATTAAATTCTGCCATTGAAGCGATTGTTGATAGAATAGGTCTGGAGCGGCATGAACTTTCAGGTAGGGCAAAAGATATAGGCTCCGCTGCCGTGACATTGTCTTTGCTACTGGCCGCTATGACCTGGGCATTAATTTTAATTTAAAGGAAAAGAGAGTAATGAGTGCATTAATTTGTGGGTCTATGGCTTACGATACAATTATGGTTTTTCATGATAAATTTAAAAACCATATTCTTCCAGAAAAAGTACATATGTTGAATGTGTCTTTTCTGGTGCCTGTCATACGCAGGGAATTTGGAGGGTGCGCCGGGAATATTGCCTATAATTTAAAATTACTGGGTGAGTCGCCTTGCATTATGGCAACAGTAGGACATGATTTTGAACCGTACGCACAATGGTTGAGTCAGTGCCAAATTTCCACCGAATATATCAAGAAGATTAATGGTGAATATACCGGCCAGGCTTATATCACTACCGATGAAGATGATAATCAGATTACTGCCTTTCACCCGGGAGCAATGAATGAATCACACGTTAACTCCATACCTCTGGATGCAGGGATAGAGGTGGGTATTGTCTCGCCTGATGGTAAGTTAGGGATGCAACAGCATGCGCAGGAATTTGTTGATGCCAACGTGCCGTTTATTTTTGATCCCGGCCAGGGAATGCCAATGTTTAGCGGTGAAGAGCTATTAGACTTACTCGGCTTAGCGACCTGGGCAACGTTTAATGACTATGAGTCTGAATTAATGCAGGAGCGTACAGGCTTATCTTTAGAGAAAATTGCCGAGCAAGTAGACGCATTAGTCATTACCTTAGGTGGTGAAGGCTCCAAAATCTATACGCAAGGTAAGTGCATAGAGATCCCTTCGGCACAGGCTAGGCAATTAAGTGACCCGACTGGGTGTGGTGATGCTTACCGTGCAGGTTTGTTGTTTGGTATTATGAATGAATATGACTGGGAAATCACAGGGCGTATTGCTTCATTGCTGGGTTCGATAAAAATTGAGCATCATGGTACGCAGAATCATAGTTTTACTATGGAGCAATTTAAAGCGCGTTATCAAGAGAGCTTTGGAGGGTCGTTTTAGAGGCTGTGCTACAGTGTCGCACTAGTTTCCATGGTCTCAGAGAGTGATAGTAAATATCTTAAATCGAATAAATTTAACGAGGAGGCATCATGAATAATATCTGGCCTACCGCTTATAAATACAGTGCCGCCTTGATATTAGCTCTATTCTGTAATATGGTTCAGGCGACAACCAGTAGTATCACCCTTAATCGGACAGTGATCGCTGCAGGCGAAACACTAGAAGTGTATGCTGAAGTCAATCAAGTAGAAGAAAATGTGCTTAGTGATGCCTATATTAGTTTTGTATCACCTGCTGGAACACGCTACTACTATGTTAACCATAGTGCTGGTGCAGTTATAACCGCTGAGCTGACACCTTTTGTTCAAGCCTGGACTATACATTCATTAGAAAGAACTAAATTAATAGAGCTTATTGTTCCAGAAGGACTTGCTTATGGAAACTACCTTTGGGAAGTACAATTAGTAAAAGCTGGGCGCTCTGTTAATAATAGTGAAAATATTATTGCATCCTCATCGACTGTATTAAATCATGGTGATTCTTCAGCTATTGAACTGTACCCAGGCGACTTTAGCCCACCACTTGGAGCTATCACTTCAGACACTGGGTTTAGCTCTGAAGTGATTGGTATTCCTATTGAGCTACCTGGTAATGAACAGCTTCCTATTAATGTATTAACTGCTGGGGATATAGACGATAACCTGAACTATGCCGCTTTTTCTAACTATATTAATACTCGGCTTCAAGAAAATACCGCATTGACCCAAGGTCAAAATACCCTGCCAACTTTTAGACTCGAAGATCGAGTTAAACTTAAGGTTTTAGATGAAGCCGGTAGAGAGCTGACGAATGCCCGACTTGAATTTAGTTCAATAGAATCTGGGCGCTCCCTATTAAAAAGCTATACGGGGAGTGATGGCATTTTCTACCTCTTTCCTATATTTGATGGTATAGATGAAAAGCTGCTTTCCCTGAATATTTCCACGAATGAGCAGGAATTATTTACTGTGGAGCTTGATCTATCACAGCTTAATAATGAACGGGAACTGACTATTAATGTAAGTACTTTGAGTAGTCACTTGTCTCAGCAACTGGATTTGATGTTTATTTTGGATGCTACAGGTAGTATGGGGGATGAGTTAAATTATCTGACTGCAGAGCTAAGAAATATTGTCTCTGTTATTAGTGAAAAATACCCACAGTTAAATATTCGGTATGGTTTGGTCGTTTACCGTGATGTAGGAGACGAGTATATTGTTCGTTCATCTGCTTTTACTCATTCTGTTAATGAAATGGAAGCCTTGTTACAGAATCAGCAAGCATCTGGTGGAGGGGATTACCCAGAAGCAATGGAGCAAGGATTGGAGCAAGCTTTATTAGCTCCATGGCGCACTGGTAATACATCAAGGCTTGCTTTTTTAGTTGCCGACGCACCCGCTCATGATGAAAATTCATCACGTATATTTGAGTTAACGCATATAGCAAGAGAAAAAGGAATTCATATACATTCTTTAGCAGCTAGTGGTGTCGCTGAAACAGCAGAGTACCTTATGCGTTCAATTTCGGTACTGACACAGTCACGCTACCTGTTTCTAACAGATCATTCTGGTATTGGTAACAGTCATGCGACACCAGTCGTTCCCTGCTATCAGGTGACTAAACTAAATGCTTCAATTACGCGGGTAATTGATAGTGAATTAGCAGGGCAACGAATTGAGGCATCCGAAGGGGTTATTGCTGAAATAGGTACGCAGCAGTCGGGGGTTTGTAATAATTAAAAAAAATAATCAATCATGTTGAAAAACAGTGTAACAAAAATTACTGTCCCACTATTTGTGCCTATGCTGACCTTTGTGTTGATATCCGCTGCACAGGCGCACGGAGTCGATGCTAACACCCAGCAGTTTCTACAGGCTAATCAGGGCGTGGCCATTGGCCCATTTCTGTATATTGGCGCTAAGCATATGCTGACTGGCTACGACCATTTATTATTTTTGCTCGGGGTTATTTTCTTTTTATTTCGTACCCGGGATATCCTGATTTATGTCAGTTTATTTACCTTGGGTCATAGTTTAACGTTATTTTTCGGCGTACTGGGCAATGTCAGTGTGAATGCCTATATTATTGATGCTATCATTGGGCTGTCCGTCGTTTACAAAGGTTTTGATAATTTAGGCGGCTTGCAACGGTTATTTGGCAAACAACCCAATACCAAAGCGGCTGTACTGATTTTTGGTTTGTTCCATGGCTTGGGGCTGGCAACAAAATTACAGGATTTTGCGATGCCTGAGCAAGATCTTTGGAAAAATTTACTGGCTTTTAATGTAGGTGTAGAGATGGGGCAGTTTTTAGCTTTATTGTTTATGCTGCTAATCTTGAATTTTTGGCGACGCTATCAGAGTTATTTTAGCTTTGCAGTGCTCAGCAATACTTTATTAATGGCGGGTGGTTTGGTTTTATTTGGCTACCAAATGGCTGGTTTTGTCTTTAGCGTGTAATGCATATGAATGATATAGAGATCCCTGTTCAACCCTTGAGAACACTGATTATTAGCATGGTGAGTGCAGTGTTGCTCGCATTTTTTATTTTACTCGCCTTTGTAGGCCCGGCCGAATATGCAATTGATCCCACGGGGATAGGAAAGGCTTTGGGCTTAACAGCATTGGCCAAGCCGGCAGAGCAAAATACAAAGGCGGTGATTTCCTGTCCGGTAGGCGAGCAATTAGCTATCTGGCAGGATATAGTGATGATAACGGTACCGGCTAAATCAGGTCTGGAATATAAGTTCTATATTAATCAAGGTGCGGAAATAGTCTATCAATGGACGGCTGCTGGGGCAGATTTATATTTTGATTTTCATGGCGAGCCAGCGGGTAATAAAACGGGGTATTTTAAAAGCTACCGTGAAACAACCGCAAGTCAATCTGATGGTTCTTTAACAGCACCCTTTAGCGGAACCCATGGCTGGTATTGGAAAAACGAAAGTAGTCATGCGGTTCGAATTACTTTAAAAACCAAAGGGCAGTATAAAATTAAAGGGCTCATATAAGGAACGAGAGTCTGATTTGTTTTTTGACTCCGTCGCTGCGCTAGAATAACTTTGCGTAGCCTAAATCCTCACTTCTAACGACCCTCCAATTGTTTAAAAAAATGAGCAATGATCATAGTGGATTTGTCCATAAATCCTACCAATTACTTTTTATTCTTTATGCACCTGTTGCCATAATTTCTATTATTGCCCAGTTTTTATCCACCTCGTATATTAGCTATATTTATTTAATCGCATTAAGCACGGCGGGTTTTTCCATTATCATTGGTATCATCATGTGTATCCAGTTCTGGCGACACAGGGTAGCGATTAACCGTGATAAAGAGACCCATATACCCTATATGATACGTCATCGGTTTATGATTATGTATATACCGATTGTGATCATATCCTTATTGATTTCTTCCTATTATATCTTTGATCAATCAGTCAATAAGGTTGAATCCTACAAAGATCAGCAGCATACTCAAATTGCATTATTATTTCCTCTCAGTAATGAATTCGGTGTGCAATTTGCAGATACCGATGAAATCAGGTTGGGTTTGGGGGCTTTTCTGACGAATTTCCCTGAGTATAGCAACACTTATCATTTGACCTTGTTCGACCATAAGAATAAGTACAATCAGGCATTAGAAAAAGAAGTCTTGGCGAAGATAAATGGCGGTAGCCGTTACTTTATCTGTGCTTATAGTGATGTTTGCACGAGTCTTGCTAATCACTTTGATGCTTTATTAGCACAGGCGACGTATGATATTCGCCCTATTTTGATTACCACGCTGTCTTCCTCTATGCAGTTGCCACTGGAAAAAGATAAATTTTACCGGTTTTTTGTACGCAATCAGGAAGAGGCGCGTATTTTGGCACTTAATGCCTATACAAAAGGCATTAGAAAGGCCACATTTATTGCCACACAAGATGCTTATGGGCGTGATGCAGCGCGTGAATTTATTGAAGCGTGGAAAGATTTAGGCGGAGAGTTACTGGATGGCGTTTATATAGACCCAGACTTAAGTGACAGTGTGGTTGCAAACAAAATTCGCAATAGCCCATTAATGACACTGCAAGACGCAGCAGTCTTTGTTGCGCATTACCAGAATATCAATCAATCCTTACAGCTTTTAGAAACGGGTACACACTATTTATTGAGTGCTAATTATCAACAAAATGTGATTGCTCAATTAGCCGAGAAAATTCCCCATAAACAAATGGTATTTGCCTTACCCAGCTATAAAGCCGTTGATAAACAATTAAAAAACACCGCGGCAGCCTTTGTTTATATGACACTGAGTAAACTGGTGCATGCGGATATGCAAATGCAAGACAATGATGTTTCATTTCATATAGCGTGGCAGCAGGCAGATTATCCCGCCTTTTTAGCCTTCAGAACGGCAGGCGTGGCTGATTTTAGAATAGCAATGGATGCATTTAATTATGGTGAGGATATTTATAGTGAAAATAATCAATGAGTTAATATTTATTTAACCAGAATATTTCAGTTAAATTTAACATTACATTTCAAGCCTGCATTAATATTGTTATTCGGGTTTTCCAGTACTAAGCGTACACCAAATGTACCGCTTGCTGCATCAATAATGCTATCAACTAATTTTACTGTGGCTTCAAAGCTTTTGTTTTTAGGGTATTCTGGAAAAACAGTCGCTGTTGTGTCTTTTTTAATTTGGCCTAACATACTTGTTGGAAGGATAACTTCAACATAGAGGGGGTTAATTTGTGCGAGTTCAAGAATAGGTTTTTCTCTTACATATTCACCTGCATTACTAAACCTCTCTACAACAATGCCGGCTAGTGGGCTTCTAATTTTTTTCATATTCAATATTTCTTTGGCTCTGTTTAACTCAAGTTTTGCAATTTTTATATTTTCCTCGATTTCTTTTTTATTGAGTTCGGCTAGTTTTTTTTCTGTTTCTACTTCATCTAGCTCAATATGAGAAACAAATTTCTTTTCATGTAAGTCTTTTAATCGCTCATAATTTTTTTTAGCAAAATAGATTCTTATTTCGCTGGATTTTTTTGCAGCTCGCATTTCTGAGCGAGATTTAGCTAAAGAAACGGTCGCTTGTTCAACATCAGATTTTAATTCTGCAATAACTTGACCGCGCTTAACAACGTCTCCCTTATCTACATAGACTGTTTCTAGAATTCCTTCTGTAGGTGTTCCAACTTCTGTTGATTTAGAAGGCTCAATAAAGCATTCATAATCAGCATAGGCATAAGTATTAATTAATAAGTTTAAACAAATAAATTTGATGAGTATGACTGGTTTGAATTTCATGTTTTTTGAAAAAAAGATTTTAGAATAGTTAGTTAAAGAAAGGTGAAGGCTTTAGAGGTGTTATATTTATGACTTTTTATTCTGAGATACCTGTAAATGCAAGTGCTTTATCAAGATGATCATCCATTTTAAGCAATCTGCACCGAAGAATATAATGATGGTGCTCAACTTTTTTTTGGCAACGCTTAAAAATATGCATGGTAATTTGATTGTTGAACAAAATATGCAGAAAAAATCTATCTAGGTTGGTGAGGTAGGTTTGGGGGAGTTCATCTTCGAGTGAACAAAATGCTTGATAACTGCCTTGATCTCCTTGTCTTGCACAACGGCCAAAAAGTTGCCGATCAATACGCGCGGTATCATGTAATTCTGTCATAATGACATGTAGTCCCCCAATATTTTTGACCGATGCAGCGAGTTTAATATCTGTACCGCGCCCAGCCATACTGGTTACTATGGTTATTTGCCCCGGCTGGCCTGCTAGACTAATGATTTCAGCTTCGTTTTTATCTTGCCTGGCATTTAAAACATGATGGCTCATACCTAACTGCTTTAGTTTGTCACTTAATAATTCTGATACATTGACTGAGCGTGTACCGACTAAAATAGGGCGACCCAGTTTATGTAACTCATTAATCGAGTGAATGACTGCACTCCATTTTTCATCCGCTGTTTTATAGGCATATCCTGAAATACATTCTCTCTTTAAGGGTTTATTCGTTTGCAGTTTTATAACATTCAGATTGTAGATGGCTTTAAGTTCAGAAGTCACTTCCGAAGCAGTGCCTGTCATACCGGAGAGGTGTATATAACGCCGAAAAAAACGTTGGTAACTCATTTTTGCAAGCGTTTCTTTCTGGTTGGAAATTACACAGCCTTCTTTGGTTTCCAGCATTTGATGTAAGCCATGTTCCCAAGAGCGATCAGACATTAACCGCCCCGTATGTTCATCAATGATTTGTATCTTTTCATCTTTAACAATGTAATGTCGGTCTTTGGTATAAATTTCCAGAGCTGTTAACGCTTTTTGAATGAGTTCTGTGCCCCTTCGCCTACCAGACCAGACCCCTTGTTTTTGTTGGCCGAACTGT
>DAOVWV010000074.1 GCA_030636485.1 Methyloprofundus sp. | reverse complement strand
TGCTTGTTGATCCTGCCTTGCCTGAGCGCTACAAAAGACTGACATTAGGGCTGACATTTTATGATACTACTAAATAAATAGGGGATAATGATGTCTACACAAGACGCATATTACATTCCAGCTAAAGCAACATGGCCGATTGCTGCGACTCTCGGCCTGGTGACTACATTGATAGGCTTTGCAAATTACCTAAACGGTAATGCAGCAGGCTCTACCTTTATGTTACTTGGACTTGGGATTTTTATACTAATGCTTGCGGGGTGGTTTACCATGCAGGCAAATGAAAGTGAATCTGGTATGTATAGCCATGGGGTAGGGATTTCCTATCGTATGGGGATGATGTGGTTTATTTTTTCTGAAATCATGTTTTTCGCAGTATTCTTCGGCACACTGTGGTATACACGCAACCTATCCATAGACTGGATTGCTGGTATAGGGGATGGCCCTGGACGCTCAACAGCTATGTTATGGCCTTCATTTGAAGCGGTATGGCCAACTAATGGACCGGGTAATATTGGTGGCGAATTTGAGCCGATGGGGGCTTTTGGCTTACCATTATTGAATACCTTAATTCTTTTGACCAGTGGTGTTACTTGTACCTGGGCGCATCATGGTTTGCTTGCAGGTAATCGTCCTCAATTGATTAAAGGGCTGGCTGCAACGGTTGGATTAGGTTTCTTATTCGTTGGTTTTCAGGCGCTTGAGTATATGGAAGCATACCATGATATGGGCTTGACTTTAGGCTCTGGTATCTATGGCTCTACTTTCTTTATGCTGACGGGTTTCCACGGTGCGCACGTTTGTGTTGGTGCGATTATGCTATCGGTTGTTTTATTCCGTAGCTGGAAAGGTCACTTTACACCGGAAAATCACTTCGTTTTCGAAGCGGCTGCGTGGTACTGGCACTTTGTTGATGTGGTATGGTTAGGCTTGTTTATCTTTGTTTATTTGATGTAAACGAGTTTTATACCTAAAAAAGCACTGCCTATTTACAGGCAGTGCTTTTTTTTTGTCAAAATTAATGCTGTAGAACATTCCTGTATAGATTCCTATGGAGGCCGTAGGAGCTAGGTTGCTCAGATTAATTATTTTGTTCTGCCATTTTTGCTTTTTGTAATTGCATTTGCATGCCGATCCCGGTGGGTTGAATTATCCCTGACATAAAAGCAATGGATAAGGCAATAAACAAGGCAAGCGAAATACCAATACGATAAGTCAGTGCCTTGACGGTTTGTGCCGATGTTTCTTTATGCTTTATAAGGTGAAACAGAGCGGTACCAAGACTGACAATGATTGTTAAAAAAATAAGAATAATAAGAATTTTTAGCATAATTTTGAAGAAAGTTAATAGAGAAAAGTGGCTTAGCCAGTCTGGTGACCAGTGTAAGGCGGTGCATTATGGAGATTCTTACGCCCTTGCTCAGCATGGGGACGTATCCGGAAATGCTCTGTGTTCCGTGACGCGTCAGTCTATGCATTCCCACGCAGAGCATGGGAACGAGCCCCTGTAAGGTGTTTCGTCCTACGATGGTGGTCGCAAATTGTTTTGCTTTTTTGTAAATAATAATTATATCTTAATCTTTACCTAAACCTTAGCTAATAAGCCATAAATGAAACAGAGTTTTAATGTCTATCGCTGTAAAATAAGCCTTTTGCCACTGCTTATTTTTATTTGTCTACTTGCCTTATTGCTACGCCTGGGTTTTTGGCAGTTGAGTCGTGCAGAAGAAAAACGAGACTTTTTGGCTAATCAACAAGAGAAGATGCAAAGAGAAACGCTTCCCATAGCCAAATTATTAGCGGGTAATCAAGAGTTAAGATACCGGCGTGTATTATTGGAAGGTCATTATGATACCGAACATCAGTTTTTACTGGATAGTCAGTTTCATAATGGCAAAGTGGGCTATTTTGTTTTAACGCCCTTTATCCTAGCTACTGATGGGCAGGTGGTTATGGTTAATCGTGGCTGGGTCGTGATGAATAAAGATAGAAAGCAGTTGCCAGATATAGACTTTAAACCAGTACAGGGAATGCAAACTATTGCTGGTATTATTAATCATTTTCCACAAGTTGGACTGATTTTGGAAGGTGCAGATGAGCCTGGGAATGGTTGGCCATCTGTAGTACAGCTGATAAACCCCCTGAAAATTAAGCAAAAGCTGCAACAGCCAATTCTGGATTTTCAGGTACAATTATCGACTGAACAGCCGGAGGGCTATGTGCGGGAATGGAAAATCAATACACGTATGCCGTCTGAAAAACATGTTGCCTATGCATTTCAATGGTTTGCATTGGCTGTGACCTTAACTTTTTTAGCCTTTTGGCTAAGTTATAAAGCATATAAAAATGACTGATCAAAAAAAGAAAAACCAACGTACGATTATTATTTTAGCCTTGATGACGCTGATTCCCTTCTCATTTGCTTGGTATTTAACCACCGATAAAGATTTTCGCCCAGGATCTACCAATAAAGGCGATCTTATTATTCCGCTGATTACCACAGAGCGAGATGAACTAAAGGGGATTGATGCTTTTTCCATTAAAAATTTGGATGAATTAAAAGGTCACTGGGTTTTATTAAATGTGATTCCGACTAAGCAATGCGATCAAGTCTGTGCGAAAGCGGTTCATGCTAGCAAGCAAATACGCTTAATGATTAATAAAGAGCTTACTCGGGTAAGACGTGCGGTCGTTATTATGCACGGCGAGCAGCAAGTCGATTATCAAGCCTGGAAAGCGCAAGGTGATCAGTTATTAAACTTGGACCCTGCTGAATACCGAAAATTACAAGAGCCAAGAGTACAAGTTGAAATCTTAGGAACGGCTACAACAGAGACGAAAGTTATTTGGTGGGAAAAGGATTATCGTTTAATTAAAGTTAAACCAGAGCTTGCTTTAGCCGCAAAAATTAAGCAATTATTAGGTACTGATATGGCAGAAGGGCAATTAATTTTAATGGATCCTTTGGGTAACTTGATGATGCAATATAAATCAGGGTTTGACCCTTATGCCGTCAAGCGTGACTTAAAAAAATTACTTAGAATCTCTCAAATTGGGTAAGCAGACATGTTTAGATTTTCCGCTTTTTTAGTTTGTTTTTTTACTTTACTGACAACGCTTTCAGGGGCATTTCAGCGTTTTTCACCTGTCAAAAGTCAGCCCTGTACTGATTATGCCAGTTGTACTGCGCAGATAAGCCAGGTATTTGGTCAAGCGAGTATTAGCCTTTATGATATTGCCTGGCTGACACATTCTTTTAGTGTGCTTGCTATTATCCTGTTTGTCGCACTGATGCTACTGAGCAGTTTCTGGTCTAGTTCTTCTCGTGTCGCTTCAGCTATCTGGACTGTTGTTTTAGCGAGTATTATTGGCTTGCAAATCCAACTGGGGGTGCACCCCCAGTTATTGGCTACGCAGGCACTGAGTCATTTTGTACATTATTTATTAACGGCGCTGGTTTTATTTATTGCATTTCATATTTATTTACGCAGTAAAACGACCTGGGTTAAACGTAGTGAACGCGGGCCATATGTACCTGTTTTACTTGCGATACTGCTATTAGGGGTGCAGCTGGTTTTAGGTGCATGGCTCGCCGCAAATAATGCCGGTATGGCTTGTGGGGGTTTTCCGCGTTGTATAGAATCTTGGTGGCCAGCTGCCGATTATCAATATGCTTTTGATTTATTGTCGCCTTTATCCTATAGTGCGAAAGTTGCAGTGCACTGGATGCACCGGATTTCATCTGTCGTCGTCTTTGTTATTCTGACATGGCTGATGTTGGCGGCAACGGCGAGTCGAGTAAAGCAAGTGCGTTGGGCCGGGGCAGCAGTCAGTGTACTGTTATTGCTACAGATTGGTGCAGGTATTGCACTGGTTAAATTGCTGATGCCTGCCTGGGTTGTTGCGATTCATAGTCTTACCGCTGTGGTATTGATGTTGCCGTTACTTGCCATCAGACTGTATACGAGATATCAGGCTTTAGATGAGCAAGCCGGAGAAGTAAAAGGTCAGCAAGTTGAGCAGCTGGTGGTTGATGAGGCCATTCTGCAACCTATAACAACTGAGGTTGCCAAGGAGTTTCCTCAACTTGAGCTGGTCGAGTCTGAGTCTTTATATCTGCGCTTAAAAACGCAACTGAGTAAAACGCGTACAGGACTTGGGTCGGCATTATCGGTTGTTTCCCTAGGTAATAGAGCAATTGACCAGGATTTGCTGGAGGAAATTGAAACCAGTTTATTAATGGCCGATGTGGGACTGGATGTCACCCGTGACATTATTGCTAAACTTGAAGAAAGTGTTGAAAAACACCAGCTAAATGATGTCAATGCGCTATCCACATTATTAAAACAGCAATTATTGGAATTGCTGGAGCCCGTGAGCCAGCCCTTGGTAATACCTGATAAACAAGGGCCGTATGTGATTCTAGTCGTGGGTATCAACGGGGTTGGTAAGACAACCACCATTGGAAAAATGGCGCAAAGAATTCAGCAGCAAGGGCATAGTGTTATGCTTGCAGCGGGAGATACATTCAGGGCGGCGGCTGTCGAGCAGTTGCAGGTCTGGGGTGAACGCAATAAAATACATGTCGTTGCTCAGCACAGCGGAGCCGATTCTGCATCGGTTATTTATGATGCCGTACAGTCTGCGCAAGCCAAAGGCATTGATGTATTAATTGCGGATACGGCAGGGCGTTTGCATACTAAATCGCATTTGATGGAAGAGTTAAGTAAAATCAAGCGGATTATGGGAAAACTGGATGACACGGCACCGCATGAAGTACTGTTAGTGCTGGATGCAGGTACCGGACAAAATGCGCTTTCCCAGGCGGAGCATTTCAACAAGTCGGTAGATTTGACCGGTATTGCATTGACCAAGCTAGATGGTACCGCTAAGGGGGGAATGATTTTCGCTTTAGCTAAAAAAATCGGCGTACCTATTCGTTTTCTAGGAGTCGGTGAAGGTATTAATGATTTGCAGGATTTTAATGCAGAGCAGTTTATTGATGCTTTATTTGAAGAAGAGTAAGCAGGTATATGGTTTCTTAGGTCAATAAATTTCATTTTCATAACGGATAACATCCCTTTGAGGGATGGTATCCGTGGCACCCTTCATTACTCGGTTTACACTTTGAATTTAATTAACCCCGTCATTCCCGAAGTCTTTCAATCAATAGCAATCAATAGGGTCAGGGTTAATGATTTATACCATTTTTCAGATTAACTCAAAAAGTTTGTATTTTGACGCTTTTTTATCAAAAGTGAGAACGACCTCGCAGTCATTTTCATTAGCCGAGTGAGCAATTAATAAATCTGAAAGGTCAAATGTTGACTGCTCTGCTGCAAATATAAATTTCTGGATAACGGTTAAGTTTTCAAATCGAAATATAGGCATTAACGTTAATTGATTGATTGAATCTAAAATGTCAAAACGATCAAATTCATATGCCGATTCTAACACCCATATTAACTCCAGAATAACCAATGAAGGTACAAACAACTCATTCTTTTCATCTTCGGCCTTTTTAAATAGCCCATAAACCTTGTTGGCTTGTTTAATATCATCTCCAACTAAGAAGCGAACAAGAATGTTGGTATCAACTCCAATCATAAAAATTTATTTTTAAGCCTAGTTTTTATTGCTTGATCCATTTCTTCAACAGAAATAGTCTTTTTTTTGATATTTTTCAGCTTACAATATACATCATCAACTTTTCTACAAATAGGACGAATTACAGCCTCACCATTCTCTTTGACAAAAAATTCGATTTTATCACCCGAATGTAAGTGCAATGATTCCCTAACTTCTTTTGGAATGGTTACCTGACCTTTGGTTGTTAATGTGGCAAGAGGCATAGATTTTCCTTACATTATATTTATTCCTTACCTATGGTAGATTTTTTTTATTGTATGTCAAGAATTATCATTTTGTTGGCACATCAAACTGTCAAAGTTCACATGACACGACAAAACAGAGTTCTGATTAATCAATCACAGCAACCTGCAAAGACTGATGGCACAAGGGTAAAATCCGAGGCCATAAGAGGATTTAGGTCTGGCGCATGAGCCAGTATGAGCGATGATGACCGATGTAGCGTCGGTCTAAGTTACGGTTAATGTAACTCTTAGAAGGGTAACACCCTGAAGAGGCAAAGGGGCTCTCGGCACTGTGGTTGCCTTGAGGACGACACCAAAGATTGGAGCTCAGAATCCAATTATTCTTGGAAAACGGAGCCTCGGGCTAGTTGTAGAGTAATGAGGGGTGTATGTGTGCGTGCACTTAAGTCTCCATTAGTACTGGGAAGGTACTACAATGATAAAACAAATGATGACAGGTCGCCAACCGGACTCGGGAAATCCGACCGTCCGGGATGAGAGGAGGGCTTCACGGAAACGTGATGTAGGGTTGATGCTCAAATAGCCACGAAACCGGAAACGGTGGATATACAGGTGAATGTCTTTAGCCTAATCATGCGCGCGCCATGATTCTCATTGGTTGCTATACCGAAAAACCAAAATGACTACCATCAGCCATTTCAATATCAATATTTAATTTTCCACCTGTTGCTTCAATATATTTTTTTAGTGAGGATAGTTTAATATCCTGACCAATTTTTTCCATACCTGCAATAGTCGGCTGTTTAACACCCATTGTTCCAGCAAGTTCTTTTTGTGTTAAAGCCACTTTTTCTCTAAGTTCTGCAAGATGAATATTGAGTAACATCTCCGACGCTATATATTTTGCTTTCTCAACAACTTCAGGTTTTTCAGTTGCCATAATTTCTTGTAGTGTTCGTGCCATTACTTTTTCCTCATATTGCCTAAATGAGTTTTATATTCTTTGTCTGCTAGAGGAATCATTCGTTTGTAAAAACGCTTCTCATCCCCAATTTTATTTCCTGCACATAGCAAAATAGCCCTTCTTTTTGGATCAAAAGCAAAAAATGCTCTTAATGGGGCACCTTTACTTTGAGCGCGTAATTCTTTCATATTCGGAAAATCAGAACCTTCAATGGTATCTGCATATGGTCTAGATAAATTTGGTCTTTTTTCTTCCAGTAACAACATACCTGCGATAACATTTGCTCTATCAGTATCGCTTAAACAATCGAACCATTCATCAAATTTGTCTGTCGTAATTACTTCCCACATGAATCAAGGCTCTTTAATTTATATAGGATACATCCTATATAAATTAAAGATGAATAGCAACTAACTTTGGGATGTTTTTCAAAGCATAACAATGGAATTTATTCAAAATGGTCAGAGTTAATGATTTATGAGCTTTTGCCATGAAATCAATGACTCTGACCCCTTTGGTCAATCGATTGACAAAACAATGAGGCTGAACTTCACCACTCAGCTGATCAACAAAAAGCTATTTTCATAGGTTAATTTAATCAGATTCAGAGGGGGTACGTCGGGCTTGTCCAACAAACGGTTCAGATCGTGGTTCGCTCC
>DAOVWV010000195.1 GCA_030636485.1 Methyloprofundus sp. | reverse complement strand
AACGCGTCGGTGTGACCCGTGCGCATTTAGAAGAAGATGCAGGCAAATCCTTACACGAAGATTTTCACGGCCTCACCGGCATTGATTTAAACCGTGCCGGCACCCCCTTACTGGAAATCGTATCCGAGCCGGATATGCGCTCAGCAAAGGAAGCCGTCGCCTATATGCGCAAAATTCACGAACTGGTGCAGTATCTGGATATTTGTGATGGTAATATGCAGGAAGGCTCTTTCCGCTGTGATGCCAATGTTTCAATACGCCCAATACGACACTAAAACTATATCTCACTTACTGATATGTAATACATTAACTCCGGCAAATTTGTCGAAAAAGCGATCAATATCGAAGTTGAACGCCAGATTGAGATCATTGAAGCAGGCGGCAGAATCATTCAGGAAACACGTTTATATGATGCGGATAAAAATGAAACCCGCTCTATGCGCAGTAAAGAAGAAGCCAATGACTACCGCTACTTTCCTGACCCTGACTTATTACCGGTTTTTATCAGCGATGAATTGCGCGCACAGGTCAAAGCAGATTTACCTGAATTAGCGCATATAAAAAGACAGCGTTTTATCGAAGAGTATAAATTAGATGCTGACACAGCCAGTCAACTCAGCAGCTCCAGACAACTTGCAGATTATTTTGAAGCACTGATCAAAGAATCTGGCTGTGATGCAAAAATATGCAGTAACTGGATTACCGTCGAACTGTCAGGCGCATTGAATAAACAAAATCTGGATATTACCCAGTCGCCTGTTAGCTATAAGCGTCTTGCTGGTTTGTTAAAGCGTATCAGTGATAATACGATTTCAGGAAAAATAGCCAAACAAGTCTTTGAACTGATGTGGAGCAGTGAAGACAGTGCGGATGCGATTATTGAAGCACAAGGCCTGAAACAGATCACCGATAGCGGTGCAATAGAAGCCATTATTGATAAAATCATCGCGGATAACCCAGGCCAGGTTGAGCAATATTTAAGCGGCAAAGACAAGGTCTTTGGCTTCTTTGTTGGACAAACAATGAAAGCTTCACAGGGCAAGGCCAACCCAGGGGAAGTGAATAAGATTTTAAAAGAGAAATTAAAGCGGTAAATCAACCGAAAACAACATATCACTAACGTCAAATACAACAAGGGTTAAGAGAAATCGAGACCCTTTTTTATTGCCTTTAATATGCTTTTATTTGCCAATACTTTACACCTGTTTTACACTGACTCATAAATCTGATGTGTCAACACTTTTATGGACACAAAATAGAACATTAACTATAATCTCAATAAAAGTACGGAATCACGGAACAGATAAGTTTACTGTAATATCAAAAATGTCATCGACTCCTCAGTTTAAGGATAACAAGCAACTAAAATCAGACCTTACAGAGGTAGTTAATTTCGTTTATAACGAAGGTGTAACTGCATCAGATAAAAAAGTTGAGAATTTTCTTGTTTATGAGTGGTGTATGGGGCAAATTGATACTTTTAATTATAAATGATGTGTAAAATCATAAGAATTCAGGAAACAACAATATTAAGCTTATGATCATGTCCATATTACGCAGGGGATAAATATGTTTTCTGAAGAACGTACAGCACAAATGGCTGCCTATTTGCTATCTAAAAAAGACTTACAGATGGCATATATAAAACTACTTAAGCTACTCTATTTAGCCGATAGGTCAGCTTTGCTAAAGTGGGGCGAGTCAATAACAGGAGATTGTTTTGTGTCGATGCCACAAGGCCCGGTCCTATCTCAAACTTACGACTTGATTAAGAGCGGGACTGCTTCATCTAATGAAGGGTGGGATTACTGGATTAGCGATGAAAAAAACTATGAAGTTTCATTAAAACAGGAGAATATAAATAGGGATTGTTTTGATGAGCTTAGCGACTCTGAACTTGAAATATTAGATGACGTTCTTTTAGAGTTTGGCAACATGGAAAAGTTTGAAATAGTTAAATATACTCATGATCATTGTGCCGAATGGGAAAACCCTAATGGCAGCTCTTACCCTATTAAGCCAGAGGCTATTTTTCGGGCACTAGGGAAAAGTGAAGAGGAGGTAAACGCTCTAGTACATCATAACCACACCCAACATCAGCTTGATTCTATTATTAATCAGCTAAAGTGAATACTTATCAAGTGCTTCGCAAAGGAACCATACTTATTCCTACAGGTCCTTGTAATCACCTTCATGTTATTTGCAATAACCCAGTCTTTTATCCACACCTTGCAAAGGATTGTGTGCTTGCAGTTAATTTAAGCACCTTAAATAATCTAATAGACTGTGATAGAACCTGTCTATTGAAAGTGGGTGAACACCCTTTCATAAATCATGATAGTTATATTTTTTATAGAAAAGCAGAAATTCTTGGAGTAAATACCATATCAAGAAATATTGATGACGGCTCATTTTCTACTCATGACCCATTTGAAGATATTACATTTGAAAAGATACTCGCGGGATTTGCAATATCAAAAGAAGTTAGACCAAAAATTAAATCTTTCTATAAAAACTTCTGTATTTAACCCTGTATCGGTAATGTTTCGACGGGGATTATTGACGCAGCATGGGAAAAGTTGTAAATATATTGGCGGCTGTGAGTGCAGTTTATCCTGAAATTAATTTTAGCCACCCTGCCCTAATATCCATAAATTGAAACATCTTTACACCTATTTTACTATTATATTTATTTAACACATTGTATCTGATAATTATTTCACATTCTAAAAGGAAATTAAAGCGTTAGACATAGAAACTGGGGCTTAGTCCTTATGACCTATAGCATTGCCAGCCTTCTATGGGCTGGCAATGCTGACGGCTATGACCCTATCAATTCAAAACCCTGCTCCCTTCAAACGTCCTCCAGCCGCATAAATTTGTTTTCCTATTTAATAAAAAAGCAGATAATCACAACAAGTCTTTAAAAGTGAAAAGTTAAAGCGTGTTAAAATGGAAAGAATAACTACCGACTTGATGATTTGAGTTGGCTTATACTTCGCGCGGCCACGACTGCGGATTTCTAACAGCTGAGTTTTTGTCGATAGCTGCGCTATTGAAACAGTTGCGTAGCCTACTATGCAGCTGTTTTTTACCTTGCTTCCCTCGGCACAAACAGCTCGCATGTATCTGCCCCCATAACCGCGCGAAGTATAATAGTACCTAATTTAAGCGTGAGGAAACAAAAAAGCGTGTACACAATTTCAAAACAATTTAATTTTAGTGCAAGTCACATTATAGAGGGATTGCCTGAAGGTCACCCTTGCAGCCGATTGCATGGACACAATTATGTTGTAGAGCTGGTTTTAGCCGCTGAAGAATTAAACGAAACCGGGTTTGTTGTTGATTACAACGAACTGGTTGTATTTAAAAACATGATTGATGAGACTCTTGATCATCGTCACTTAAATGATGTATTAACAGGCCCGACGACGGCTGAAAGTATCGCTAAACACCTATATGACCATGCAAAACAGACATGGCAAGAGGTGATTTCAGTCAGTGTCAGTGAAAGCCCGAAAACAAATGCTACGTATTGCCCATAACATAATAATTACAATAAATTTATGCAGCAGACTAATAATTTCTCCAACCTGCAGTTTTTAAAAGATAGTATACAACGTATCCTGCCAAATTCTCAGGCTGTGGCCTTGGCGTTGATATTGATTATTGGCTTTTTGTTAATCACATCGCTATCCGATGTATTAATGCCTGTCTTTATTGCGATTGTTTTAGCCTACCTACTTGAAGGGATGGTAAAAAAGCTGGAGCTTAAATTAAAACGCCTACCTGCTGTACTTATCGTCTTTACCGGTTTTATGGGAGCATTCAGCTACTTTCTATTTGGCTTAATGCCCATGCTGTATCAGCAATTAAAACAACTATTGCAACATACGCCTGATATTATCAAGAGTTCACAGGCCGAAATTTTAAAACTGCCGGAAGCCTACCCACAATTTATATCCGCCGATAAATTAAAGGATTTAATGTTTGCCATTCAGCAAGAAGCATTAAACTATGGACAAGACTTATTAAGCCTTTCAGCTTCATCGGTTGTGGGCATTATCAGTGCTTTGGTTTATCTCATTCTCGTCCCTGTTTTAATTTTGTTTTGCCTGAAAGACAAAGAAATTTTATTAGACTGGTTCGCTAACTTTATGCCTAGGGATAGAATGCTCTCTCTGAATGTCTGGGAAGAAGTGGATATGCAGTTAGGCAATTATATACGTGGAAAATTTGTTGAAGTACTTTTATTAGGTGTAGTGAGCTACATGACCTTTTCAGCGCTAGGCCTTAACTACGCCATGTTGCTTTCGGTCTTTATGGGTTTGCAAGTCATCATCCCTTACGTGGGTGCCACTTTAGTGACATTTCCAGTACTAGGCGTTGCCTTTTTTCAATGGGGATTTGGCGGAGATGAGTTTATGTATGTCGCCATCGCCTATTCAATCATACAGGCCATTGACGGGGTCGTATTACTGCCGCTACTTTTTTCTGAAGCCGTCAATTTACACCCTGTTGCCATCATTGTAGCCATTTT